>JBBSWF010000043.1:0-1953 GCA_038046365.1 Nanobdellota archaeon | reverse complement strand
ACCGCAGAAGAACCGCATACTTCAACCACGACAACTAGTTTCCGCGCAAAGCCGGACTTGACGTCATCAAACCCGGCTGGCCTGTAGGATACAACGATTACAGCATTCAGCGGTCCAATGGACTGAGGAGACGGCTCATCGAGCAACAGGCACTTCGGCCTGAGGTCGGCAGCCCGACTTTCCACTGAGCCCCCGAGTGACATAAGGATTATATTCACCGGCCCAACGAGGAGTATCATGTCAGACTCTCTCAAGAAAAAGATGCAAAACCTGCTCGCGTATGCAGATGTGCGACTAGACGGAAAAAGACAGTGGGACATCAAAGTCCACGATGACCGAGTATACCAAGAGATACTCACCCGAGGATCATTAGGACTTGGCGAAGCATACATGGAAGGCTGGTGGGATTGCGACGACTTATCTGAACTATTCACAAAGATCCTTACTGCTGAATTGGACCAGAAAGTGAGGCCAAGCAGGCTCTTGATAGACTACGCGAAAGCCAGGCTCTTTAATATGCAGAGCAAGAACAGATCATTCCAGGTGGGAATAGAACACTACGACCTTGGAAATGAGATCTTCACAAACATGCTCGATAAGAGGATGACATACACTTGCGGCTATTGGACTGGCGCACGCACACTTGACGAAGCGCAAGAAGCCAAATTGGACCTTGCCTGCAGGAAGATCGGGCTAAAGCCCGGGATGAAAGTACTCGATATCGGCTGCGGATGGGGAAGCTTCGCAAAATTCGCAGCACAAAGGTACGATGCGAAAGTAGTCGGCGTGACGGTCTCGAAAGAGCAGATCGCTTTAGGCCGTGCACTATGCAAAGGCCTGCCGATCGAGTTCCAACTCAAAGATTACAGGGACATAACCGGAAAATTCGACAGAGTAGTATCATTAGGCATGATTGAGCATGTCGGCTACAAGAACTACCGGGAGTACATGAGGGTGGCTAGCAATGCGCTAAAAGAAGATGGATTATTCCTGCTGCACACAATCGGCGGCAATATCTCAACCAAATCCTGCGACCCCTGGATCGAGAAGTACATCTTCCCAAACGGCATGCTACCCTCGATATCCCAACTGGCAAAAGCAATGGAAGGACTGTTCGTGATGGAAGACTGGCATAACTTCGGAGCAGATTATGACCGCACGCTCATGGCATGGCACGCTAACTTCATCAAGAACTGGAAAAACCTAGAAGACCGGTATGACCAAAGATTCTATCGCATGTGGACATACTACCTTTTAACCTGCGCAGGGTCATTTCGTGCCAGAAAGAACCAGCTATGGCAGATAGTCCTATCAAAACACGGAGCGCCCGGAGGGTACACCCGGATCTCTTAGGATCTAGCCGCAACGCTTAAAACCGACAGAACCAGAAAACTCAGAAATGCCACCAGAAAAACCGATCGAGACGCCGCGGACACTCGCCGCAGCAGTATTGACAATCATCGCAGCCATGGCAATGACCGGAGTCCTGATGAGCATATTCACGTACTTCGGATGGATATCAGGATTGCTCGCTCTTGGAAGGATAGGGAACCCCATCCTCTTCTTCCTCTACGGAGCGTGCGCAGTCGTGCTCACACACCACCTGACCCACCACCCAGCCGGATTGCTGAACTACCTGACCAAGATAGTGGTATGGCTGCTGGTATTTTGGGCAATGACCAAAGGGCGGATAAACGCGATATCCCTACTTTTTGGAGTGGCAATCGGATTCGCGTGGCTGCACTGGATACACCATATCGGAGACGGGCCGAGGGAGAGGAAGACAGAAGAATTGATCGAGAACGAACATAAGAGCAAAAAGCGCAAAAAATAAAATAGCATACACTCTCCGATGCTCATGGATGAAGACTCACTCGATCAACAGATCCGAGAGATTCTAAGGAGAACTTTGAACAATTCGGTTTTTGACAAAATGATCTATTTCTGATGTCT
>JBBSWF010000042.1:0-8547 GCA_038046365.1 Nanobdellota archaeon | reverse complement strand
ATTTCTGTCCGAGAAAATATATATTCAAGAAGCTAGATCGACTTTATAGTTACACTGGAGTTCACAAAAAAGCTTGAGGACATGGCAAAAGACGGCGTCCTTGACAGCCGGATAGCTATCCTTAACCTGCCAGCTGCCAATTACTGCCAGAAACGGTCCGAGATGGTCAACGTAGATGACCGCCTGCGTCAGTCCTGCTTTGGGTGCGTGACTCAAGGGGTCGGCTCTTCAAGCAGGCTATCTCTCGACAGAATCGCGGGGATCATCGACTTCTTTGTGGAGGAGTACGGGACTCGGTTCATCACGATCAATGGTCGCGGCGATCCGTTCCATCCAGCGCTAAAGGAGGAGACATTGGAGAAGATCAATTATGCGAACAGGCGGCATAATGTCCAGGCATACGTGTTCACTGCTGGCGACAATCTTGATGAAGAGACCTGTCGATTCCTGGCCGCGTCAAGGACAAATGTCCTGATAAGTCTCTTCGGCAACGCCTTCATCAATGCTGATTTCTTCTCAGGCAGACGATATCATCGCTCGCCGCCTCCATTGCAGGATCAGGCTAGGATAGCTGGGAATCTGCGGAGGCTGATCCGTATCTATCGGGACTCTAAGAACCCGTCAGAAGCTGGCACGACTAGGTTGGGGATGAATTACGTCGTCTCGGAATGCGACCTTGCAGACAAGACCAGATTAGTCGGTCTCAAGCATGCAGCTAATGAGCACGGACTTTTCTTTGTCTGCAATACCAATTTCAGGCCGCATCCTAATTTTGATACTCAAAAGGTCCTTGAGCAGATAGCTGAGGAATACAGTAACTTCCATTATAGGCACAGCACTCCTGTCAACGGCCAGTGCCAGATGGGTGCTGGTTCTTCTGCTACAGTAGACTATGACGGGATGCTGCTTAGGTGCCCCTATATGGATAATTCAGATGGAGACGGGAGGTTCCAGGAGATGCCCATGGAAAAGATAAGGACGGTCTTGAGGAGTTACATGCTTGATCGTTCATATCCGTGTGTGATGAGAAAGCATCAAAAGTAAGGCGCTACTGCCGACGCCTCGATAGGATTATCCCATTTGGCCATCGAAAGGATTAATAGTCAGTCATTGCCTATCCTGATGTATGGCCAAAATCACTTTTTTCGACGCAGAACCCTGGATGAAGCCCGTCATCGAAAAGTCCCTCTCAAAGCACTCTGTGCAGATCTTCGATGAGTGCCTCTCTGACAAGCACCTCCCTAAGATTAAGGACACAGAACTGCTGGTCGTCTTCATCTACTCAAAGGTATCTAAGGATATCATCAAGGCTTTGCCCAAGCTCAAATTCGTCGCCACGACCTCGACAGGTTTCGATCACATCGATGTCAAGGCCTGCCAGGACAAGAAGATCACGGTATGCAACGTGCCGTTCTATGGCGAGAACACCGTCGCTGAGCACGCGATGGCGCTCATCCTCTCGATTTCGCGCCTAATTCCTCAATCTGTCGAGCGCACAAGGTCCGGAGAGTTCTCGTACGCTGGGCTCAGAGGATTCGACCTCAAGGGCAAGACGCTTGGTGTCGTTGGCAGCGGCCACATCGGCCTCAACTTGATCCGTTACGCCAAGGCGTTTGGCATGGACGTCCTCTGCTTCGACGTGATCCTCAACCAGGATGCTGTCAAGGAGCTTGGCTTCAAGTATGTGCCTCTCGACGAGCTTCTAGGCAAGTCCGACATCATCTCTTTGCACGCGCCGTATAACCCGCACACGCATCACATGATATGCAAGGCTAATATCGGCAAGCTCAAGAAAGGCGCTATCATCATCAATACTGCGAGGGGCGGCCTCATCGAGACCGAGGCGCTCATCTCCGCTCTCGACTCTGACTTGGTCTCTGCCGCCGGACTCGATGTTCTCGAAGGAGAGAACGCGCTTCTCGATCCTGGAAAGGCCGTGCAGGATCCTCAATCAAAGCAGGAGGACATCAAGCTGCTGGCGCAGGATTATATCCTTCTCAAGCACCCGAGGGTCTTTGTCACTCCGCACAATGCCTTCAACACTTGGGAGGCCATCAGGAGGATCCTCGACACCACTCTAGAGAACATCGACGCTTTCCAGAAAGGCGAGCCCAAGAACGTCGTGAAGCTGATCTGATCATATCGTTTTAAGGAAAATTTTCCGCATAGGATTGACTTTCAGTCCATGGAATTTGCGTATGCCTGTGGTTTTTTTGTAGCCCATCCGTTGGTAGAAGCCTGTCGCATATAGTGATGACCTCAGTCTTATCAGCTTCGACCCTTGTTTGCCGGCTTCTTCCTCGAACCGCTCGACCAATAGTCTGCCTATCCCCCTCTTATGTTGCTTGCTGTCTACGAACAGGTTTATGATGCGGTCTGGCCTTCCGCGTATCATCCCGATGATTTTCCCGTGTTCTGTAGCGACAAAGAATATCGGAGTGGATTTGAAACTCTTGAGCAACTCTTGTTGGGTGTTCTTCTGGGGGTCATACCGGTTGAGATATCTCTGGACTGCCGATCTCTGGAAGCACTCTGTCTTGTTGAACTTCCGAAAAGTGTTCATCACGATGAGTGCCGCGGGTTTAGTGTCTCCCTCTCTGAATTTCCTGATTATCATCGAGGCATCCACTCATCACGTATCATTACTATCAGAACGGCTGCTTCACAAGCCTTCGCGCCCTTGACGCTGTCAGTATCAATGAAGCTATCACGCCGATCAGGATTATTGTCGCTGCCATGTTGACAAGTAGGTTGTATGTCACGTCAGATGTCAGCTCAGTGAAGACAAACACCGCAGTCAGCAATACCGCCAGCGCCCCCCATCTCATCGCGACGCTCCAATCGAATGGGTGGATGCTCTTCTTCTTGGGGAATATGTCATTGCTCACCCTGACTGGTGCTCGTTTCTCGGTGCGATTTGCCATCAAAGAAGGATCTGGTTTTGGAATAATTAAACCTTGCGAAAATCGTCATTCTTCCTTCCTTATCCTGCACACGAAGAATCCTTCTGTGTCATTGTCCTGCGGCCATAGCCGTAGAGCCCTCGTCACCCGATCATCATAATCCACTCCAGAAAAAGACATCACCGGTTTTGCCGCCTTCAGCCCTTCAAGCGCTATCTTCTCGACGTGCGCGTCTGGGTGCTTCTTCATTAAGTGGTCGACTACTCCTTCGTCTTCTTCAGGCTCGACTGAGCAGGTCGAGTACACTATAGTCCCTCCTGTTTTGCAGGTCTCCCACGCTGCGTCAAGCAGCCTTTTCTGCTGGTTGGACAGTTTGGTTATCATCATCGGGTTCCAGATGTTTATCGTCTTCAGGGACTTCCTTATCGTACCCGTCCCCGAGCATGGGGCGTCGACTAGCACCCAGTCGAACAGCTCCTTGAATTTGCCGAAGCGATCGCCTTCGTGCAGGCTCATCACAGTGTTCAGCACTCCGCACCTCATCAGGTTCATCCCCAGTGGTGAAAGACGATCACCGCGATAATCATTCGCCACAAGGCATCCGGTGTTCTGCATCAGCTGCGCGAGCTGGCTTGTCTTGCTCCCTGGCGCCGCGCACATGTCGAGTCCGACGCTGTCTGTCCATGGTGATATCGCAAGTGGTGGTATCATGCTCGCCGCTTCTTGTATGTAATAGTATCCTATCTGGTGTTCGAGTGTGTTTCCCAGATCCCTTCGGCCTTCATGGTGCTCTGCGTAGAACCCGTCTTTGCACCATGGCACTGGCGTCAATTTCCAGTCTTTCTCCAGCCTTTCCTGAATCTCCAAAGAAGTCGTCTTGAGAGTGTTTACCCTAATTGATCGTCTGAGCCTCAGCAGGCTTGCTTCCTTGAATTTCTCCCAATCGGTCAACGCAGAATATCGTTCGATAAAAGCCGGCTTAAACTCTATCTGCGAGATGTCCATCCGTGGCTGCTTGAGTTTGGCCATTTACATGAGGATTGGGGGGCTGCTTATAAAAAGGTGTTCTGAGGATTCTCCCAGACCTTAATTCCTCCTATATCCTAGACCTGCAGGCGTACTTCCCAGTCTCTCCGCTGTGCTTTAACGCGCTGCATGGGATGATCTCTCCTTGGATCGTAACGACTGCTTTGCCTGATCCGCAGTCGCATACTTTCTGTTGGAATGAGTTGGTGTAGGTTATCCGGATGTTGAATCTCTTTTCAAGTTCAGCAGCCAGTCCTGGCAATGCATTCAGTTGATCCTCGTCTAGCGCCTGGTCTGGATTGTCCTCCCCTCTTCCTTGTTTGACGAATCGAAGGATGTGCAGATGATATATTGTGTCCGAAGGAGTGATCTCCAGTCTGCTGCGCGATACTGCGAGCGCTATGCGCGTGAGGTTTTCAAAGTTGGACTTCATCAGGACGGTATGGTACGAGACCGGGATCCTTGCCCTTTGGGCATTCTCGCATGAGTCGATCATCATATCCCAATATGGCAGTTGTCTTGTCCAATTCTGGTCTGAGGTCACGATCTGGTCATGGACTTCATAGAATCCGTATATCGAGAATATCAGCTCATCGATGTTCGGCGCGAGAGTCTTCATCCGCTCCGGTCGGATCGCATGCGGGAAATCATCTTCACGTTGAGTCACTCCGCATGACAGCACCGTTGTTTTCCGTCCGTCTCCCTTGATTGTCTTTAGGATATCTTCAAGTTCCGGGTGCTCAAATGGCTCCCCTCCGGATATCCTGACTGTGTCGAAATCCTCAAACATCACAAGGTATCTCGCCACGTCATCGCGTGAGATGTATCTGTTGCCATCTTTTCCAGCTCGTGTCGAGCAATACAGGCAGTTGAGCGGACAGCGGTCGGTTATCTCTATCGTGAGCTCTTTCATCATGGCCTGGATTCGTTTGGCGGTTAAATCGTTTTTGCTCTTCGCTAATAAAAGTGGTTCCGTTGACAGCGATCTGTTTTTGGCAACCTTTATATCTCTGTTTTCCGGGTCTTCCTGCCATGCATCCGGCTCATCAGGTCTACAAGCAGGCATATTCTATGGATTGCATGTCTGTCCTAAAGGCGCTGTCCTCTTTCGATACCGGGCTCTCGAGCGAGGAAGCGAAGAAGCGCTTGTGGCATTTCGGGAAGAATGAGCTTCCCGAGCAAGAGAGGGAGTCCTGCTTCAAGCTCTTTATGGACCAGTTCAATAATGCGCTCATCTGGCTCCTAGTCTTCGCGACAGTGCTCTCGATTTTCCTCGGAGAAAAGATAGAGGCCGCCGCGATGGCAGTAATCATCCTCATAACTGCAGTCCTGGGTTTCATCCAGGAGTATCACGCAAGCAAAGCTATCGAGGCGTTAAAGAATGCTCAGGCGCGCACCGCCCGTGTCTTGCGCGATGGGTCTGTCACCAATATCCCCTCTGCTGAGGTCGTCCCTGGTGATATCCTGCTAATCGAAGAGGGGGACATCCTTGCCGCGGATGTGCGCCTCGCTGAAGTGGCTTTCCTGCGCATTGATGAGGCCTCACTGACCGGCGAATCCCTTCCTTCTACAAAAGTTACTAGACCTTTCAAGCTCGGCACCAGTCTAGCCGACCAGGAGGACATGGCGTTCGCTGGGACTATCGTGGTCTATGGAAAAGGCAAAGGCATAGTCACAGCCACTGGTGTGCATACGCAGCTAGGCGACATCGCGCGCAACCTCAAAGAGCATGATGACGTCAAGACGCCATTGCAGGTCCGTTTTGCCCAGATGGCCCGCCAGATAGGGGCTGTCGCGATGGTGCTCATCGCTGCGGTCTTCGTGATAGGCGTCCTGCATGGTTTTAGCATCTCTAAGATGATGATCACAGCTCTCTCGCTGACTGCGGCCACGATCCCTAATGCCTTGCCGGTCATAGTCGCTGTCGGCCTGGCTTTCGGCGCCAAGTCGCTCGCGAGGAGGAAGCTGCTAGTCAAGCGTCTGCCTGCCGCTGAGTCGCTCGGGTCTGTCACTATGATCTGCACCGACAAGACTGGCACGCTCACCAAGAACCAGATGACAGTGACTCGAGTCTTCGTTGATGGAGAAGTCATTGATGTGACTGGTTCTGGTTATTCTCCTAAAGGCGAGTTCCTTCTCGGCCAGCGCCGCATCGATACCAAATGCCTCGGTCTTCTTTTCAGGATAGGGTCTCTCTGCAACAACGCGCGCCTTGTTGAGAAGGATTCACGGTTCGAGATAGTGGGTGATCCTACAGAGGGCGCGCTAATCGTCCTTGGTCGCAAGGCGGGCTTCGATGAGGTTTCTGCAAGAGACCGTCTCTCGCGCAGAGACGAGCTTCCTTTCGACTCCGATCGAAAGAGGATGGCTGTCGTATGCTCTGATCGATCAGGCTCTACCTCTTATGTCAAGGGCGCTCCGGAGTCTGTTCTGCCATCGTGCACGAAGTATTGTATCAATGGCCGGGTGATGGCGCTCACAAAGAAGAAGCGTGCTCAGATCATGTGCATGAACGAGCGTTTTGCCGGTGAGGCTTTGCGCGTCCTTGCCCTGGCGTATCGGGATATGCCATCTAAAATGGATAAGGATGCTCTGTCTATAGAGAAAGTCGAGCGCGACCTGGTGTTTGTAGGCCTCGTCGGCATGATGGACCCTCCAAGGGAAGGCGTCTCGCACGCTGTGCGAAAGTGCGCTCGCGCAGGCATTGATGTGATGATAATCACCGGCGATAACGCAGTGACTGCCAAGGCTGTCGCCGTCTCTATCGGGCTGTTCAAGCCGGGCGATGTAATCCTCAGTGGCGAGGATCTGGATCGGATGTCTGATGATGTGTTGGCGAAGAGGATAGGTTCTGTAAGGATCATCGCCCGCGCGCTCCCTATTCAGAAGTCTAGGGTCGTCACGGCTCTAAAGCGCAATGGCCATGTGGTAGCCATGACTGGCGATGGGGTAAATGATTCTCCTGCTCTAAAGGATGCGGATATCGGCATAGCAATGGGCATCACCGGCACTGACGTGGCTCGCGAGGTCGCGAAAGCGGTTTTAGTTGACGACAACTTCGCTACCATCGTCAACGGCATCGAAGAGGGTCGCACTATCTATGACAAGATAATCAAGTCGGCGAGATACCTGCTCTCTTGCAATGTCGGCGAGATAACAGTCGTGCTGGCTGCCGTCTCTGTGGGCATGCCTGTGCCAATGCTTCCTCTGCAGATCCTTCTGATGAACGTCCTCACAGATAATGTGCCTGCGCTCGGCCTCGGTCTTGAGTCTCCTGAGGAGTCTGTTATGGATCGGCCTCCAAGGGACCCGTGTGCCCAGCCGATCACTCCCGCTCTATTCGCTAGCATCCTTCTTTTTGGTGTGATAATGGGTTTAGCGACTCTGATTGTATTTAGTGAGCATCTCCAGTATGGGCTGCCTTATGCCCAGACCATGGCTTTCACGACGCTTGTGATGATCGAAATGTTAGCTGTGATAAGCAGCCGTTCCTTGTCTTTCTCCTGGCGAAAGCTCAATCCATTCTCGAATCTTTGGCTATCTGGCGCTGTCATGCTGTCTGTCTTGCTCCAACTGATTGTCATCTATTGGCATCCGATGAATAGGGTCTTTGGCACTACTCCACTGTCCGGCGACGATTGGGTCTGGATCCTCGGGGTCTCTTTGATGGGTTTCGTGCTGATGGAAATTGGCAAATATGTCCTTCCTGGTTTCCAGAAGATGGGGGGCTGAATGGGGTCAGTCTTGTTTCTCGATGATTATCATCCTTCTCACTATCAAGCTTTTCTTTCCCGGCCTCTTCCCAGCGGCAAAATCAAACCAGCAATTCTCGAACTTGGTAAGCTCCAATTTCCTCTTCCTGGCCTTCTCAGGATCGTTGAGATAGATGTGTTTCCTGTCCATTCCTGTCACGACAGAATAATGCCCGTCGTCGATGGAGAACCAGTTGACTATCGCTGGCACGCCTCTCCTCAGGCATCCCCTGATGTCAGAGATGCTTGAGTTGTCCTTGACTCGCGCCAGAAATCCGTATTTCTTAGCTGCTTTCAGGAGTCCCTTCGCCGGCGTCCCTATATTCTTGCTCGATCCGCAGGCTTTCGCTATCTCTTTCTCGCTCGCTTTTACTCCGAAGAATGCGAATATCATCCTCATGCTTGTAGGTCCGCAATAGGATGGGCTCTGTCGATAGATCGGGACTTTTAGGATTCGGGCCATCGCAGTGTTTCTTACAGTTTCTTTATGCGGACTTCTGCCTTGGTCTTCTCTATCTCGAACTTGCCGGCGTCATTGAGCACCACGTCGTTGCCAAGCGACCAGTAATCCACCTTGAATCCGGTTATCGTGACTCTCTCCGCTTCAGAGAACTCGATGGTCTGGGTGGGGAATGACGTGGTCTTGTGAGGGTCGTTCACGTCGAAGAACTTGATATCCACATCGTATGGCATCTTGTCCCGTCCCTTGACCTTGCGCCGGGCGATCAGCACGCTCTTTGACTCGTATTTCATGGTTATGAAGGTGCTTTCTGGGTTAATATGTGTTTTCTTTTCGGAGACTGATAAATAGCTAAGAGCTTACCGCATAATAAAATGCCATATTTTATATAGTGGGATCTATCCGT
>JBBSWF010000041.1:0-3427 GCA_038046365.1 Nanobdellota archaeon | reverse complement strand
ATTTCTGTCCGAGAAAATATATATTCAAGAAGCTAGATCGACTTTATAGTTACCTGGGGTGTGGGCGCAGGGGTCGTGGGCTGTTGCCTGATATCTTTGATATTACAATGTTCTTATCAGGTCCGGAGCATATAGGGATCATGGAAACCTCCCGGCGATACCTAGCGCTTCTGCTGACACTTATGATACTGACCGCGTGCGGACCGTCGCTGCCTACTGGCACGGCAGACAAGGCAGGGCCTATCAGGATAGGGGTCATCACGCCCCTGACTGGAGCATGGGCGACTGGCGGAGAAGGAGTCTCGCGAGGAATAACCCTCGCGGCAGAAGAAATCAACGCAAATGGAGGGGTGGGCGGCAGGAAGATCGAGCTTGTGATAGAAGACAGCCGCAGCGACGTCAAGGATGGAGTCACAGCAGCGCAGAAGCTGTTCGCGAACGATGACATCAGCGCAGTGATCGGAGGAGTCATCAGCGGGGAAGCCGCAGCGCAAGCGCCTGTGGCACAGGAATCACACAAGGTGCTGCTGTCGGCATCAGCCACCACAAGCAGCATAGAGACCGCGGGAGAATGGGTGTTCAAACTGCGCGAGAGCACAAAGACACACGCGGACGCGACAGCGGCTGAGATAAAGAAAAGAGGGCATCCCACAATCAGCATCATCTACCAAGACAGCGAAACATGCAAAGACTTTGTCATGAACCTGAAAAACTCCCTTGAAAACGCAGGGATCAAGGCGATCGCTGAAGAAAGATATTCTCCTTCAGACAAGGATATGAGATCACAGCTCTCCAAATTGGCCGAATCAGGTGCTGACTCGCTCTTTGAGTGCGGACTCTACGAAGACATCGGACAGGTCTTGAAGCAGGCACGAGAGCTCGGGCTCGACAAGCCCGCATTCACTATAGTCGCCGCAGAGAGCAAAAAACTATTCGAGATAGCTGGCGACTCGGCAGAAGGCATAATCTTCACATCATCGAAATTCTCATGCGAAGACTCAAAGGACTTCTGCTCAAGATTCAATGCGCGCTTTCGAAACGATCCAGACTACAGGCCGGCGTTCGGATACGACGCGATGATGCTAGTTGCTGAAGCGATCAAACGCAAGGGCGACTCACCTGAGCAGATAAAAAATGGATTACTATCTATCCAAGGATATACCGGGGTGACTGGAGGGACAAGCTTCGACCATGACGGCAACGCGCAGAAAGAAGTGATAGTGAAACAAGTCAACGGGGGAAAGTTCATCACGATACCTTCTGCTGGGGACACCGGCGACCAGAGCAAGAAACCTATAGGGGCAGTGATAGGCGTCTCCACGCTATTGTCCGGGGACTTCGCTTCTCTTGGACAGAACATGCTCGACAGCGCAATTCTGGCTTTGGATGAGATACCTCACAAAGGGCTTGACATCAAACTGGCGGCAGAGGGCGCCAACTGCGGAAGCGGGCAAGGGCTGACCGCTGTCAAGAAACTCGTGGAAGTAGACGGGGCGCAGGCAGTGATTGGAGGCACATGCTCGGACGACACGATGGCGGCTGCGCCGTATGTGAACGAGAATCGCATCGTGTACCTGACGCCTGTGACCGGCGGATCGAACGTCGACGGAGCAGGAGAGTACGTGTTCAGGATAGGGAACTCGGATGTACTCGCTGGAGAGAACCCTGCTACGGACCTGATCGTGCGGTTCAACGTGACTTCTGCTGCCACTGTGACAGAACAGCGAGAGTACACAATCGATATACGAGACAATTTCAAGAGAAAGTATGCTTCGCTTGGAGGGAAATTAGTAGTGGACGAAGTCTTCGAGCCCGACAGCCGCGACTTTCGGACCATGATACTGAAGATAATAGATTCTCGGGCCGGAGCTGTTCTGCTGTCGAGCCAGCTAGGAGTGACCGGAGGAACTTTCATCAAGCAAGCGCGCGAGGCGGGGCTCGACGTGCCGATAATCACCACATTCACGACAGTCACAAACCCCGACGCGAAGAAGATAGCCGGCGAGTCTATGGAAGGAGTGTACTTCTATGACCCATCATACGACACTGAGAATCCTGAGCTGGAGAGGTTCCTTGAGAAATACAAATCACGGTACAGACACGACCCTGCAGTGCCATTCCACACAGCAGCGACATACGACTCGATGAAGCTAGCGATAGATGCGATGCAAGCTGTAGGGAACGACGGAGCGAAGATGCATGACTGGATGATGAAGAACTCTGCCGGACGGACCGGATTCATGGGAGACCTGGCACTTGACGCGAGAGGGAACACAAACATCGGCTTCACGCTCAAGCGGATGGAAGGGGACAGGTTTGTGACTGTCAACAAGACTTGACAACAGCGAGATTGAGCCGATCAGCTAAACCTTTAAAAACCAGTGAAAAATCGGGAACGGTATGGCAGAAGGACCCGTATGCAAGGAGTGCGCAACATTCAAGAGGCACAAAGACAAGTGCTGGTTCTATTGGGAAAACAAGAAAGCATGCTCGCAACATGTCGCGTCTGACTTCTCAGAGCCGGCATTTAAGGAAGTCAAGGAATTCGAGTTCAATATATTGTATTGATGAGTTTGTGTCGATCCATTGTGGCTTGGTTTGGATAGACGATAGATTGTTCCGCTTCCGTTTATCCCCATTTGATCAAAAGGATTAATTGAATGGGTTTAGCGGCGGGAGGGGTATCTGGGTCCGGTCGACTGTCGTGTTTTAAGCGACGGGGAAAACCGAGATCGAAGAATGAGGCATTTGGAACTGGCGAGTGTCTAATCGGTGAGCAATCTGTACTTATTGATGATGTGCTCGGCCCATTGGTCCTTGAGCGTTACGAACTTCTTGCTGGTGGATTGCTGGATAGCGCGCTGAAAGTCAATCCCTTTGGACGACTGGACGGCTGCGTTGACTACGGCTGGCTGACCGTACCTCTGCGCGAGGAACGCGATGAAAGAGGACGCTGCGCCGACCTCTTCACCTGTGAAATCTGTCGACAGCTTCTTTGACATAGCACGCTTGAGAAGGGCAGCCGCACGGTCATAGGCTGCAGACCTGGTCTGCTTTGCGCTCACATCTTTCAAGAAGAGCGACACGCCTCTTGATCTAGCGTCGCCAGACTCCACATGATCCCTTACGCCAATCTGGAAGAAAACAGGAATGGACGCGAGATCGATTCTCTCTTTCCCGGCTTTACCTGACAACAACAAAGAAATGGCATCCTGACCAGAGACATCGCTCTTTGGAGACGCCCTTGGCACTGCGCGCGCCTGGTACTGGCGGATAGGTCCATCATACGTGACTGAGATCTTTATGGACGAGATCTCACTAAAACCCTGTTTCCTAGCAGCTCTCTCCTTGAAATAGAGCTCATTTCTTGCGTCTTTTAGAGCGAGCGTAGCGAGCTAGGGTTTAAACCCCCGGCCTTTAGGCCGAA
>JBBSWF010000040.1:0-8178 GCA_038046365.1 Nanobdellota archaeon | reverse complement strand
ATTTCTGTCCGAGAAAATATATATTCAAGAAGCTAGATCGACTTTATAGTTACCGCGGAAATTCCAACAAAACGAAACATATAAATACCAGCACTTTGGGAAGAACTGATAAAAATTGTGGTAATAAAAAAGAGGTGAATAGAAATGGGTGACATAACACAACTGGGGTTCTCGCTCCTAGCGCCGCTCCAGCAGATCTGGTATTCATTCGTGCAATCAGTGCCAGGATTATTAGCAGCGATCATAGTGATCCTAGTAGGATACATCGTGGCTAATGTCGTGGCGCGGGTATTGACGCGGATATTCGACAAAGCGAAATTCGACAAATGGTGCGTCGACAAGACACACCTCAAGAACGTGCTCGGCGACTTCAAGCTGTCCTCGTTCCTGACAATGCTAGTCAAGTGGTATGTGTTCGTTGCGTTCCTGCCCTCTGCAGCGCAGATGACAGACCTCACTTTCTTGAGCACATTCCTAATCGAGATCGCCCGGTACATACCCAACGCGATCGTAGCCATCCTAGTGTCATTTGTCGGCCTTGCAGCCGCCGAGTACACAGCCGATGTCGTGAAAGCCACTAAGGCCAAAGGTGCAGGCGTGCTTGCAATGCTCGCCAAGATCATAATACTGGTCTTCACAGCATTGATGGCGCTAGACCAGATAGGCATCGCCGTATCCGTCGCACGAGACAGCTTCCTCATCGTATTGAGCGGAGTGATGCTTGCGCTATCCCTTGCATTGGGAATCGGATTCGGGCTCGGACTCAAAGATGAAGCCCGCGGCATGCTAAGAGACATCAAGCGCAGGCTATAAACCGGATTGATATCTTTTCTTTTTTTCTTGTTATTATCTTATTCTTAGCTGATTATCGACGAGAACAGAAACATTTATATAGCAAGTGCTATATTTATGTAGATAATGCTACAAAAATGGAGCGAGTACTCAACACTTGAACAGTTCTTCGATTTCCCTAGAAAATCCTTCCTGATAAGAGAACTATCCCGGAAAACCAACCTGGCCCAGACTTCGATAAGGGTACACATCGAAAGGCTTGAATCCGAGGGCCTGCTGAAGAAGGACAACACAGGGATCTATCCTGCATACAAAGCCAACGTGGAAAACCCCCTATTCAGACTGCTAAAATCCCAGAACCTCGTGTTAAGACTGCACCAGACTGGGATGATCGGGACTATAGAGAAAAAGGCATACCCTAACTGCATAGTGCTGTTTGGAAGCGGCGCCAGAGGCGAGGACAATGAGAACAGCGATATAGACCTGTTTGTCCAGTCAAAAAAATATGACATAGACCTCTCAAAAGCTGAAAAAATGATAAACCGTAAAATAAACATCTTATACGAATCTAATCTGAAGACAATCGGGCCAGAACTGATCAACAACGTCATCAATGGCCAAGTATTGTATGGCTATCTGAAGGTGTTCTGATGATCCCCTGGGATGAACATTCAGACAAAGTGAGCAAACAAAGGCCAGACTTGGAGAAAGCCAAGTCACTCACCAAGATCGCTGATTTGAGGATGGAGAGGGCGGCAAAGACCGAACTGCCGCATTTCTCCACGCTTGTCGTCGAGGAATACTATGAAGTCATCAAGGAGATTGCCACAGGGATAATGTGCACGGAAGGCTGGAAAACGACAAGCCACGAACTAATGATCGGATACCTTGCGGAATTCCACATGGAAATCCCCCATGCAGAAATCAACCTGATAGACCAATTGAGGATGATGAGGAACGACATGGACTACCGTGGCATCGCGATCGACCCCGAATACCTGGGAAGAAACCAAGATGGCATCCTATCCGTGATAAAGACACTAAGAACAATCCTCAACAAGAAGCTGGATGCAAATATCGCAAAGCCAAAAACATAAATATGCAACCGGCAACCAGATGATCGGGGATGGCAATCGATACTAAAGTCCGGATCACGTATGAAGCCCTCTATGATGCGCTTCTCCGCGAGAAACAGAGAGACGCGCTGCAGCCTCTAGACACGTCTTTCTGGACTGACTCGCTCGAGTACCTGCGCGAGAAGCAAGAGATGCTCAACACCACAAGGAACAAAGTAGACCTGTTCTCCGCCGCAGAACGCGAAAAGACACAGCAGCAGCTGCGCAATGTCCGGCGCATATTGAAGGAGATCTATGACCGGCGGGAGAAGAAGATCCTCAACATCGCGATAAACAAGAGCAGGACCGGCTCGAAGATGATAGACACCAGCAACCAGCTAGACGTGGAGAGGCAGATGTTCGAAGCGCTAGTGAACGAGATGAACTTCTTCAGGCAGGGGCTGCTCAACAACATACTAGACCTTCGGGATCCAGCGATGTACCTCGAAGGCGAATCCAGGCATAGCGAGATCCTCTCAGCGAAACCCAGCGTGCCAACCGGGATGGCACTTGTCAAGATGAGCATCGACGTGGCACAATTCGTCGGGCCTGAACTGGACGTGTACGGGCCGTACTCGGCTGGCGAGACCGCGGTGTTGCCTGAAGATATCGCCAAGATACTCATCAATCAAGGGAGCGCATCTGTCGAGGCCACCCCTCAATATTCGCCAGAGGAAAATGAACCGCCAGGCCCTGACCTTGCTGAACAGGCAGGCTTGGACGACTTCCCGGGAGAGATGCCTGCAGCGGGACAAGACGGGCCGGTACCCACGGAGTCCGAGATAAACGACACCGAGCCACAAGGGATAGAGGCAGGGCAATAAAGCCATGGTTGCGTCACGGAATACGTTTTCACCATAATCCCCTTATTAACCCCAAAACCCCTTCTCCCGTCGATACCTTTTTAAACCCATCAGTACTCCCGTTTGGATATGAAAATCCCGAAGACCCGCAACATGTATTGCAGGAAATGCAAGAAGCACACCGAGCATAAGGTGTCAGAAGCCAAGAGAAAAACAATGGGGTCGACACACACGCAATCCTACGGATCCGAGACCCGCGCCCGAAAGAGGGGAAAGAAGAGGGGATTCGGAAACCTCGGACGTTACTCTCGTAAAGCCAAGAGCGCCTGGAAGATGAGCGGACGCAAAGTCAGCACCAAGATCGACTTGCGATACACATGCAAGGACTGCAAGAAGACCTGGGGCCAGAACCACGGCATCAGAGCAAAGAAAGTGGAGTTCAAACAATAAGGATGGCAAACGAAAAAGCGCAGCTATTGGCGAAGACTCTAGCATTCATACTGCTTGGAGGGATAGCTTTCCTGATAGGAAAGAACGGCTACACCGCAGCGACGGTAGGAGACGTGCAAGGCGGCGATGTCTGGATCGGCATCGCAGTGCTCGCGCTCGCCTGCGTCGGAGCGATCGCGTTATACATTAAATACAAGCCCTACGGGCGCTAAAGAAAACCTCACGGAGAGATGAACCATGCAGAAAATCAGAGAACCAGAATCAAAATTCATCAAGATCAGATGCCCTAAATGCAAGAACGAGCAGATCATGTTCGGCAAATCATCCTGCAGCGTAAAATGCCTGGTATGCGACAAACCGCTGGCTGAACCGACAGGCGGAAAGGCGCACATCAAGGCAAGGATACTTGAGATATTGGATTGAGACCAACCTTTAAATACTAACCCGGTCTCGATATTCTTAAAATGCTGCTTCGAAAAGAAGGATATCCGCAAGATGATGAGCTTGTGCTGTGCACGATCTCGAACATCCAGTTCCACTCAGTATTCGCCACCCTAGACGAGTACGGCCGCAGCGGTATGATCCACATCAGCGAAGTCTCGCCAGGAAGGATTCGGAACATACGAGAATTCGTAACAGAAGGCAAGAAAGTAGTCTGCAAGGTCTTGCGAGTCGACAAGACCAAAGGGCATATCGATCTGTCACTTCGCCGAGTCAATGAAAGCCAGAGGCGCGCTAAACTCGACGAGATAAAGAAAGAGCAACTGGCAGAGAACATAATCGAGTACGTAGCTAAAAAACTCACCATGCCGGTCCCTGCGGCCTACAATGCCCTCAAGGCCAACATCATACCGAAATACGGCACGATATATCCTGCGTTCGAAGAAGTAGCGATGGACGAGAACACACTCGAGAAGATGGGGATAGAGAAAAAACTCGCCGAGGAGCTGACAGTCCTCATCAAGGCGAGGATCAAGCCGCCTGAAGTCGTGATAAAAGGCCAATTGAAAATACTATCCTATGCTCCCGACGGCATCGAAACAATACATCAAGCGTTCAAGGAAGGACTGGAAGGACTTCCCGAGGTCAGGGCGCAGTATTGCGGCGCGGGCACATACAGCCTGACAGTAAAAGCCCCCGACTACAAAGAGGCGGAGCAATCCATGAACAAATGCGCTGAAAAGATACTCGAATTCACAAAGAAGCGCCAAGCGATCGCTGATTTCACGAGGATAGAATGAGCAATCAGATAATGATCTGCGACAAGTGCCACGCGTATACCATGAAAGGGGCGTGCGCGTGCGGCGCAGCAACAAGAAGCGTCGTGCCACCAAAATTCAGCCCCGACGACAGGCACGCGCACCTGACACGGCAAGCCAAAGAAGAAGACAGGAAGGCAAGAGGTCTTATATGACCACCTGGAACCTCAAAGAAGCAGGCAAGATACCTGCTTTGAAGAATCCCGTACTAATAGAAGGATTGCCGGGGATCGGCAACGTGGGAAAAGTAGCCATCGATTTCATGATCGAAGAACTCAAGGCAGTGAAGATCTACGATTTCTTATCCTACACTTTTCCGCATTCAGTGTTTGTCAACGAAGACAACATAGTAGAACTTCCATGCATAGAATTATACTACAAACAGATGGGCGGAAAAGGGCCAGACCTGCTATTGCTCTCTGGAGACGTCCAACCAATAGATGAAGTATCATGCTATGAATTCTGCGAGCTAGTGCTTGACGTCCTGAAACAATTCGGCGGGACAGATGTCATAACGCTTGGAGGAATCGGCCTTAGAGCTGTCCCGAAGAAACCTAAAGTATACATGACCGGATCTAGCAAATCCGCGGTCAGCGACTACAAGAAAGGCCTCAATGTCGACGATAAACTATATGGCGTCGTAGGCCCGATCGTAGGGGTGTCTGGAGTGCTGCTTGGATTGGCAGGTCGCAGGAACATGAGAGGGGTGGCTCTTCTCGCAGAGACATACGGGCACCCCATGTACCTTGGAGTGAAAGGCTCAAAAGAGATAATCGTAGCTCTTAAGAAGAGGTTCGGGCTGAACCTAGACGTAGAGAAGATGGAGAAAGATATCGAAGAGCTAGAACGGGAAGTCGTCAAGAAGACCAATGAGCTCAACCAGGTAAGCAAGAAGAGCGCGCTGCAAAAACTCAAAGGCAAGCTTGGGAATGAGACTAGTTATATCGGATAGATAACTCTGACTGGCCATATCCCGTATTTAGAGGTCCGGACTCACCATCACTCAGGTTTTTATAATAGTGAGGAATACCGATTTTATTAAACATGGAGGGGACCATATGGCAGAATACCGATGTATACATACGATGAGCCCGGGAGCAGGATGCGACAATAATCCGATAGGGCTACTGTGTTATGCGGCCCGGGATGAACCTATCCCCCGAGTAGACCTATCTTGTGAACGGTTCATGGACTATCATTACCACCATGGGGGCATAGCAGTACTGCTCGCATGGAAATTGAACGGGAAAAACTATGGGGAGATAAGCGCTGAATTGATGAATAACCGTGACAGTTTCAGGAAACAGATCGGAAAAGCATTCGATCAGGAAAAGAATCCTCAATTCGCATCCCAGAGAGAGACTATCGAGAAAGGGGTAATTGATGCTTATAATGAATTAATCAAGAAAACCACATCGAACAACCCTTAGTCAACCTATTGTTTTATTCTTTGATTAGATGACCAATTCTGGACGAATGGAACATACACCCCCAAAGAATCCATCCCCTCAAAGATAGTAACAAAAAATAAACAAGAACATTCACTATTTCATCTAGCCCATCTATCGGTCCAGTCCCAAAGCCATGCGAAGATCCATCCCATGATGTAGCTCGCGTGTATCACTGCCGCGAAAAGACCTAGAGTGAGACCAACGCGCTTCGCGCTCATTCCATCTAAACGATCATGATCACTTCTTTCGCCGGATATGCTCAGAGACCGCGACGTGGCTCTCCAGCCTGCGTTGACGGCTATAATGGTTGGAAACCACCCTGATGGCCAGCAAGACGATGATGAGCACGATGACTGCTAAAGCTATCATTGCCGGCTGCGCAGGCGAGACCGCGATCGGCCGGGTAACTAGTGGAATGACCGGTTTTGGAGGGCTAACTTGAGCGATCGACGCCTCTTGCGCGACGACGCTTATCGGCTCGATGGCGCCACCAGTAGCATCAGGCGACACTTCTTTCTCTTCCCCGGAAAACACCACCTGGTCTGCAGCGACAGGCTTACCTATCGCTGATGACGCAGACACTGAAGACCTCGAAGGCTGGACAGGCATAAGACCTGGAGGAAGAGGCGGCAAGGAGGGACCATCTTCTTCGCCGACCACATTGACCGTCTTTGTAGAAGTGTCAAGAACATAACCCGACTCGCTATACGGATCATTCCATTTGTAGTTGCTAGCCTGATGCGGATAGACCTCTACAGTGATAGGCGCAGGGCCTGACACCATAGCCGGTATGAAATAATCCAGAACCATATCGGAACCAGACGGTATAGTCAGCACTCTCTTGACTGGACCATCGAGCAGCGAAGGGGCGCGGACATTGACATTGAGCAATTGACCAATCCCCACATTGCTTAAGGTCACCCTCGCATGGATCTGCGTCCCAGCGACGGCTGAAGGAGGCACCTCAAACTTCTTTATCAGATTGTTATAGTTCTCGATCACAGTGACCTTCTTAGTGAACACATCATATGTCGAGAACAGGTAATCATGCCGGTTCTGCCACAACCTGAATTCGAGGACGTATTCCCCAGCCGGCACATGAGGGGTTATAGTGAATCGCCAGTCATTCTTCTCGCCAGTGAGCATGCCTTTGCGCAAAAGATCGTCACTGACTTGCAAGTCAGATGTCTTTGTCAGCTTGTCGCTAGATAGGCCAAGCGTGAACCCCTTGGTCGCAAGCTCCAAATTGAGCTTGTTTGAGTCAATATTATTCCCACCAGGACCTGCGTTTGTGATTGACACCCGGGCCTCATACTGCTCGTTATTTACCAATAAGTCCGGAAGATCCATATCGTCGATATAACCACTTGGGGACGGGCCGTATCTCACATCTTTTATCATGACTTCATCTAGGAGATGGTCTTTGAAGAACAACCGGAAGACAACGTCCCCCTGCTTCTCGACAGAGTTTCCGGCGCGAACATCAGGGTTGCCAAGCAGTGAATTCTGCTTCCTGTTTGGAGCAACCATATTATACGCGACGCGCTCTGTGATCCCATAAGGTATCCTGACATCCTGCACCGGAAATTGAAGATCAAGAAGGATCGGCACGATCTTGCCGTCAGGCGCCAGATACATGCCTGATGCCGCATTGTATTTCCCGGATTGAGTGAGCTCGGTACGGAAGAGGGCATCTTTTGTGCCGGTATTCTCGACCTCAAGCCAGGTGTTATAGAAAGACTCACGGTTCATGTATCTTGGAAAACGGGCATTGACGATCTTGCCGTCAACCCATTGGGAGATCCGTAATTTCACCTGCGGACCGTAATGGAAGCGCGCGCTGGAGCCTAGGTACTCAACAAAAATCTCGTTCTTTATCGCGACAGGCTTGTCGACCTCGATGAAACCCTTGTATAAGAAATTCGAACGCCTCTGGACCTCTATGAATGGAACTCCTTCATCAACAGAAGCATCAACTACCCTAACAGAATGCTCCCCAAGAGATACCTTCTCTCCCTGGCTTACCCATATGACCCCAGTAGTATCATCCCACACCGCAAGGGACGGCACCGCAGACAACGCGATCAACAATGCCAATGAAAAAACCAACATGAAGACAAAACGTGAAACCCCTGAACCTGATGAGCCAAAATCAATCTGTTTCGCCATCTAGCACCTCTCCATCCAGCAGGATCACATACTGCCGGTTATCGTCTTTTTTCCCATAATCCGTTTAAATACTTTTGGTTTGTTCGAGACAGTAAGATTGGTCCGTGATTTTCGATTGAAGAATGAGAAAGTTTGCTTT
>JBBSWF010000039.1:0-21408 GCA_038046365.1 Nanobdellota archaeon | reverse complement strand
GGGGTGGTCAACATCCTTTCCATAAAAGTTAACCCACTTTGATACACCGCCAACTTTTCTCTTCAGAAAACCCTCTATATTGGACAAGCGCAAGCTTGAAGTTGTGCTCAGATTGACTTTTTTCATTGGATATCCTAGGTATATCCATCAACTAAATAAAGATTTCTGTCCGAGAAAATATATATTCAAGAAGCTAGATCGACTTTATAGTTACCTCTTTGATACCTAGCACATCTCTCATTCCTTTGCGAAGCGCGCAAAGAAGCCTGATAAACTCGACAGATTCTTCGTCTGAGAAGTCCGCGATGGACTTCATCTTTCTTTTGGGCTTGATGATGAAAAACCCCTGGATCGGGACGCTCCAGTCTTGATGCACATCAAAGAATCTGGTGATGATGACTGTCTCGCCAGGAAACAATCTCTTATCCGACATTGCATCATTCACTTCACTGGGGGCTTGCCATCGCTGTAGCACATCCCGTATTCACATGTGCACTTGTAAGCTCTTATGTTCATGCAGGTATCTTTGTAGGACTGCGCCCATTGCGAGTTGACACATTTCATCCCGCAGGTCGACGAACAGTCTGAAGCAGTCTCGCAACGGTATTTGACATCCTGTGACTTGGTTGTAGGCGGCTGCGAGGCGCACCCTGCGATGAACAAGACAATAGCGATCGCAACGATAATTGGCTTCATTGCCAGATTGTGGAAAGCACGCCTATTTTAATCTTCCTTTCTTTGTTTCAACCATCTCTATTAGCCGTTGAGTCATATCGTTATTCTCTCGAAGCTCTTCGTGTATCGCGACCACTTCTTTCTCGGCTTTGAGGTTGACTTGATAGTCCAGCTCGGCGCGGAGCTCTGATCGTTTCGCCTGCACGTTCTGGCTGACCATGACAAGAGTGGTCAGAAATATCGCCTCCAAAGAAACTATCATCGTCAGCAGCCCAAACGGGTAAGGGTCGAACTCGCGCCCAGGGTATATCCACCCTATGTTGATGCCGATCCACGCCCCGAACCAGATGATGTGGAGATACAGAAAGGACATATTGCCTACAAACTCAGTCACCGTGTCAGCGAATTTTAGGTGCAGTGAAGTTATCCTGTCAAATTCCTTGTTCAGGTTCTTTGTGACCGACCAAAACCTGCCCCCTGGAATCCATCTGTTCTCGATGCAGGTCTCGCATTTGGTGAAATTCTCGTTCTTGACAAAAGGCCGCACTTGCGAGCAGTTCTCGCACTTGTACTTCATGGACGCAGGCACTAAGTCGTCTGGTGCCCACGAATCCATCCTCTCCGGTCCGTCTGGATGCATTCTGTCCGTGGACCTTGTGGAGTTAATAAGAGTGGCGGTGGCCATGAGTGCCAAAACGAGCGATGGCTCACGTCTTTGTAGATCCATTCATTTATCGTCCAATGGGTAAGGGCGAGGATCTCCATCACATTGATTAGAAATTGAGCCAGACCAGGCGATAGGTAATATTCTCGTTCTTGATTCTTTTTCTTTATCGAACTTCATTCCCGATAGAATCTTGCCCCAAAAACTTTTCGGACGAAATTCGGCCCTACTTCATAAGGTCAAAGTGCATAACGGGAATCCAACTGGTGGAAAGGATAGCTTCGGCTGGTATCTCATCGAGACTTTCTCGAATATTGAGCATCAGGTGCAATAAAGAGAGTGGTTTGTTTTCTATAAGCCGTAGCTCCTTCCGGTATAGCACCGACGAGATTGGTTACTCCTCTATCCACCGGAATTCCCATAAATGACGAATGAACATTAACACCCGTTGGAGACAGAATCCTCTTTATCTCCTCTTCATGATCACTTGGGGGTCCAATGAAATACAGATCTCCGTGGTTTCCTGCTTCACGACCCATAAACTCTGCGATTATCTTATCCAAATATCTTGAACCTTGTTGTAACTTCTCAACCCTGCGAACTATTCCAATATCAATAAATAAAGCGAGTGCTTCATTCCTTTCCAATTTCACATGTCCATAGCCTAATCCAGCCAATCTTTCTAATTGTGCGGGAGTCACTGAATCAGGTAATCTTGCAATAAAAGGTCCAGAACCACAATAATTCGAGAAAAGAATCTCTGATACTCCAATCACCTCGAGACCGATAGTATCTATTACCTCCTCTTCGATTCTGAACCAGCTTACATAATCTTCTTTAAGGAATCGATAAGCCGCTCTGACTTTGATTGGTTGGCGATTCTTTCTCGCCTCCCAAGTCGATAAGCCGGGATCAACTTTGCTTAGCAGTTCAACTAAACTGCTCATGGCTTCTTGGGGTAGAGCAGAGTCAGTCTGAAGCTGAGCAATTTGTTCACGTAAATTGCTTACATCAAATGGCCCACCGATTGTAATCGGTTCGCCGTTTATTAATCTCTGAATTTGTTCAAGCAATCTTGAAACTCTTGGATCTTGATGAGCCATTTTCCATCTAAACTTGATGGTATTATTTAACGTTTTCGCTTTATTTACTACCCTCGAGACGTAACACCGACCTCTAAATTCCCGAACCTCAAACTTTGGATTCTTCCTGTCGGGCACGTTGCACTAAAATCCAACCTCTCCAATTATTCGGGAAAATCATAACCGATTGATTAAATCCCGGAACAGTAGGATCAACCGGCTATTAGCAAGTTGAGATCAATAGCCGGATCAGCCCACAATGCAAAAGCTCAATTATTAACCTGGGCCTGACAAGACAAACTTCGGTCATATAAGAAGTCCCAGCTCATGTTGTACTGACAGATTAACTCTTCTTTTTAATTCCTCATCAACATTGAAATGATCATAATTTTGTATAACTAATCCGCCCTCCTTGAGGCTTCTTAATAAATTCTCAATCGCATCTTGTCTGCCGCCTCTTTGGACTTGTCTTAGAACATTTGTGCATACTAATAGATCATAAAACCTTGGCAATGGACTTAAAGAAATATCGTGCTGAAAGAACTTTGTTTTATCTCTTACTAACCGATCAATAAAAACAACATCTTGTCCATATTTATGTTCTTTAAACGCCAGCCCTCTCTTTATCCTTGGATCAGTCAACGCAATCTCTGTTGCCCACCCAAAGTGATACCATCCTCTTCTTCCAACCTCTAATCTCTTTGGATGAACATCATATCCATCAACTCTATAGTTAGCAAATCCGTTTGTCTCACAAATCATAGCATAAGAATAAGCTTCCATTCCGTAGGAGCAACCAACAACGGCAATCTCAAATAAATCGTCTTTTTTAACAAGTGGATCCTCTGTAAAAATCCTTTCAGCTTGAGGGATAGATCTAATACTTCTCAGAAAAGACGTAGTTCCATCTCTTTCACCATGAAGGCTTAGAAATGTCTCTTCGTCCATTCATGAATAGAAATATTACCAATTTATAAACTTCGATGGGGTTTATCACCATAAGTAAAAGATAGACGCCTAAAGATTATACTAACTTTTCAAACCACTCAGCTAAATCCTAGCATGAAACATAGTCTCTTATACATACATTAGAAAAGCAATACTTGGTTGCATCCTTAGGTTTTAACGTCGAATAATGGCCTTTGACCTCTCCTCTCACCCCACCATATATGACCACTAGCTCATCGTCTGGCTTAAACAAGCCCATTGAGTGCAGGATTCTTCTTTCGCTTGCAATCAGAGGGATTCTTCGTCTTCCATTAAGAACAAGATCACCTGCTTCATATTGTAATCCATCTCCTTCTCTGACAAGGTATCCGAATGGAAGATCGTTAATTCTCACCAAATGAATCGCTCGTTTAGATGATCCAGGTTTACCTGCGCATAATCTTTCCAATCCCCCAAAGATCTTTAATGGAAACAGCGGCAATCCATTGGAGCACCATTTGATCTCTTTAATATCCAACTCCACCTTACCAATGTGTTTCACCGCGTCACCAAATCCATGATGCACGGATTTTGTCGCTTCAATCGTTCCGGGATGATCCAAACCAGAATATTCCCATAGATTGAATCTCTCGATCATAACTCCAGGAAAGATATTAGACTTAAAAAGCCTACTATCTCCTGTTGATTAAATCCAGAAACAGTAGATAAACCTGCTAATAGCGAGTTGAGACATCTCACAATCACTTAAATGGTCTTGACAACTTCCAGAACGAATCAAAATATTGCTTGAAAGAATCCGCTATCTGCATGTTGGTGATCTCTATCGCCATAGGCTCATCACTCGGAAGGATTATGACTGAAACGTCTTTGTAGATCAATATCCAAGAAGGGGTCTCCACAGGGATAGGCATATACCTTGCATCGCAACCCTTGAAGCTGTTCCTGTCCAATAGGGTCTGCCGTGGGGTCCCGATATTGAACAGCATCTCGCACTTGATTCCATGCTTGATTCTCTTAACGTGGTCTTTATGCCAATAGGCGTGGTACTCCTCTTTCTGGTGCGAGGGCACGCCGATGTTGTACCAAGTATCCCCTCTCCCCAACCTGAGATAGAGATGATCAGTGATAGTCTTGACACCACCAAACCCCTTGTAGATCTGCACCTCGCTCTTTGTCTTGACCGACTGCAGTTGGGACCGCAGCTGAGGGACAAGCAGGTCTATCGCTTCTTTCTGCTTCTGAAATTCGCTATCTCTCTTAGTGACATACTCCTTGATCTTGATGGGGTCTTCTGCCTGATAGTGCCGGGTCTTCTCTTTGATAATGTAAGACACGATGCCTTTTTTCATCAACCTGTCCAGGATGTTGTATATCTTAGAGCTTGAGACACCTGACACATCAGTGATGGGGCCTGAGGTGGACGGACCCAGCTTGATCAGGGCGAGATAGACCCTGACCTCTCCATCTGTCAGCCCGATGTTCTGCAAAGCTTTTGCGTCCATAATCAGGGTATCTGGTCATTCCATTTAAACCTGGGCATAATAACCCTACTAGGGGGGAGGTCATTCTTATAATATTCTTGGGCATATCTGGTGTCGGGCAGGTAAGTAACCATGACAATACTCAACGAATCAAAAAGAAAACTCGATGAACTAAAGCTAATATGCGGCGTGTTTTACCTCACTTCCGCGATGTACGCGATGATGGGAGTAAATGAGATGCACAATATCGTCGCTGCTGACCACCTGATGAGGAACGAGCACCGCTCAGTCCATAAGGAGTACCTCTCTACAAAGGCAAATCTCGAGCGCATGATCAGTTGGGGAGAATTGGCGCGCTACTCAAACCTCGCCGAGAAAGTAGAAACCTCAAAGCAGCTGCTCTCAAAACAACTCCTCCTTGAAAAGAGGCTCGCGATGATCGAATCATCTCCAAGATATAAGGAAGAGTGCCAAACACATACTATCTCTTCTCGATATGGTGGTTTTGCATTCAGCTTCTCTTTAGCCTCCTTTCTTGTGGCTATTGGGTTCTCTCTTGTATACTATGATTCCAAACGGTATCACAAAGCGAACAAATAACCATCCGACCAAACCGGAACAATTGGTTGAAAGTCAGTGAATCCTCTTTAACATTCCGATTCGACTCCAAAGACCCACGGAACTTCCGCACACCCTCCGGAAGAGAGGCCGCAAGCCACTTTAAGGATGTTTAACTTCTATTTAACATAAAGTTTAATAGTTGGTGATGCAATTGAACCCAGTAAGGATAGATATCAATGAGCACGCATTAGAAAGGATTGAACAAAGATGCTCAGGCTGGCCGATCCTCTCATGGGAAGGGATGGCCCGAGTCCGCGACACAGTGCTGACCGGACGCATCTGCCAGACAAGACACAGATCGAGGAAGCATAAGGTCTTCGTGAAATATTATAGCGACGGCCTCTGCTTTTACGTGATATGCGAAGAAAAACAAAACCACAAAGGCGCCCGGATACGCGTGCTGACCGTCATAATCGAAGAGGGAAGACCATGAACTACCCATGCTTTGAATGTGACACCAATATGGTAGAGACCACCACGTCTATCAGCGGGATAGAAGTCACCTGCTACCGATGCCCAAAATGCAAAAGCAAGGTGTTCTCCGAAGAGCAGGCATTCGCCGCCGCAAGAAAGATCGACGCAATAAAGATGCTCGACTGGTACAGAAAGCCCATCATGGAAATAGGCGGAAGCCTGGCCGTGACGATACCAAAGCCCGTGGCTGACGCTTTCCACCTCAAAGGAAAGAATGTGAGGATAAAACCATTACTGAGCAAGGGGAAGATAGAGATCAGCGTGATGGAGTGATCGATCCTATCTATCTGATCCGTGGATCGCTCTTTTATCCGAAAAAGACCGGAAGAATCTCCTATGTACCCGAAAATCATCAGATCCCTCCGGCTGTAATCGCAGAACCCTCGATCTTGCCGGATACCTTCCGGAAAATCAGCCGCAATCCACTTTAATCCAATTGTTTAACACTGATTAAACAAAAGTTTAATAATCGGTGATGCTCTTGGACATATCAAGGATCGAGATCAGCGACCACGCGTCTGAACGGCTATCGTCCAGATGCGCAGAGCGCAGCCTACCAGTCGAGGAAGCGATCAGGCGGGTCTACCTGACCATCATCAATGGATCCTTGAGCCCAAACAAACACAGGTCCAAGAAGCACAGGACGTACATGATGTATTTCCCTGACGGACTATGCTTCTATGTAATATGCAAAGAAAGCCATCCGCGCGGAGAACCGTACCTCACGGTCGTCACGGTGATAATCGAAGAGGGAAGACCATGAACCACCTATGCACCAAATGCGAAAGGGAGATGGTAGTCAGCACAACGACGATCAGCGGAGTCCCTGGCGAATGCTACCATTGCCCTCAATGCAAGCGGAAGGTCTTTGATATGCGACAGGCTTTATCCATTGCACGGACGATCGACGCTGCTCGGGGTCTGGGAGAGTACCGCAAGCCCATCATGGAGATCGGCGGAAGCCTGGCAGTGACGATACCAAAGCCTGTTGCCGACGCATTCCACCTCAAAGGGAAGAACGTGAAGATAAAGCCGCTCTTGAGCGAAGGGAAGATAGAGATAAGCGTGATGGAATAAAAGCTCTTTTCGTATACATTTTTATTGAACAATCGGCATCCCAGAATCATGACCTACGAAATCGAAAAAAGGGCGCTGTTCACCTCACAATCCGAATTCGACAGTTGAGCTCTATGTCTCCCACCTCTGGAAAGACTCGACGCGAGGAGCGGAGACCTTTGACAATAGCCTCGAAGCTGCCTCAAGCACCCATTCATCCAATCGTTCACAGTCGAAGGCGGATTCCACCATCATGAGAGCGCTGGAGCGCTAGATGCATACGACCGCCTCATCGAGATGATTGAATCGAAAGCCATAGCGATCCGGCCAGTACTGATACACGAACTGCTCGACGAGTACAACAGACAAGCATCACACCCGATGGAGATCCAGGAATACATCCGACTCGCAGGAATAAACAAATTCAGCCGGCATTTCGACTCGCACAATGCAGTGACCAGATGCGGAGACCACGAAGTCCTGCCTGCAGAGTTCAGGGAGTTCATGAGACGGTATATCGAAACGAACAAAGACAAGATAGTCTATCATAAATCCACTACGGTGGAGGACAAGAATGGAGAACCGCCAAGGATCTATGAAAGTTTTGTGATATTGATGAGAGTATAGGAGTGGATGACCCCTTGACTCAAACAACCCAACTGTCAATGAGGCCTCAGCATCAGGGGAATCTCCTGCGAGATCGTGTCATTGCCTCGCCGAATCCCATAGCTGGAGGAAGAACTCCCGCATCTGCCCCGCGAACTGGGCGCTCTCTATCTTGATCGCGACCGGAGAGTCAGCCCAAGAAAGGATTATCACCTGATCGCGGAACACGGTGATGCCTTGAGGCAGATTGAACCGGGTATAGCGCAGCTTGAGCTTGGTGTGGGGCTCCTTCTTGCGGAACCTGATATCCTTCAACAAGCGGACATCCAGGCCCTTGTCCTTCCTTCGCACAGCGAGATTCTTGAAGAACAACTCGGCGCGATCGTCCTTGTTCTCCTCCTCGATCGAGAACACGAGGTAGAGCTCGGACGGCCTGGCGTCGGCGATCAATGCGGTGAACAAGGTGAACACGGCCTTATGGCCTTCATACATGCCCACGCTCTGGCTCTTAGCCATCTTCTGCTTGAGCATGAGCTGAGGCAGGATGCCCTCGATCTCTTCCCTCTTCTCATCGAGGCAATCAAGGAGCGCCCTGGGGCCTGACGCCTGATAATGACGGACATTGTTCTTGACCACAAAAGACGCGAGGCCTCTTCGCATCAATCCATCCAGGATCTCATAGATCTTGGAAGACGGGATATCTGCCTTCTTGCATATCCTGCCAACTTTCGACGGGCCGAGCTCGAGGAGCGCGATGTAGCATGCGCTCTCACGGCGGTTCAATCCGATATCCTGTAGAGTGGAATCCAGAGGCATGAGATCACCTAATCTGTTGATACTTATCAATCTTTTGATTCAGCTACCCCTTTTTGGGGTAGAGATAATTGATATCTTGGCACGCTCTCCCCGGGAGAGAAGCGAGGTGAACCAAATGCCTGAAACAACCGATAAACCAAGGACCCTCTCACAGAAAGCGGCAGAATACGAGTTCCACCCGGAGATCTACGCGTACCCGACACCAAGGATGTACGGGCCGCTCGTAAATGATCTGCTCCCTGAACCTGATTTCGGGCAAGATATCGGAGTATACATCCATATCCCGTTCTGCAAGCAGATCTGCTCCTACTGCGGATACTTGAAGATCCTTGACAGATCAGAGGAACTAAAGGAGGACTATGTCTCTGCCTTGACCAAAGAGATCGCGCAATACAGGCCAATATTGGAAAGCAAGACGATAAAGACCCTGTGCTTCGGAGGAGGGACGCCGACTCGCCTGACCAACTCCCAGATCAAGCGGATACTCGACGCCATAATCGAAACCAACCCTGACTCCCTGAAGACAAGCCAAGAGGTCAGCATGGAAGCGACACCTGAATCAATACTAGACCCTTCAACAATCCACGAGCTGCACGAGATGGGGTTCAACAGGATCAGCCTCGGGATACAAAGCCTGGACCCGGCTGAGATCAGGCTCTGCGGCAGGAAGAACGACCCTCTTCTGTCTATCGCGGCGATCAAAACCCTCAAAGAGACAGGCATCCAGAACATCGTCGCTGACCTGATGATAGGCATAGAAGGGCAGACCGCTTTGAGTTTCCAAAGATCGGCCCAGACATTAGCCGACCTGCGCCCAGACACAGTCGAGCTCTACGCGCTTGGAGTGAACCCCAACACCAGGATTGGGAGGGCAATCGGGTCGGCGACGATGAGCAACCAGGACACCTACACCTGCTACGACATAGGAAGATCAATATTCCTGCAGGCAGGATATAAACAAGATTGCCACAACAGGTACGCTTTGCCCGGACGCGGCAGCTTCCTTCAGGAAGACCATGTCTTTGAAGGCAAAGGATTGATCGGACTTGGAGCAGGAGCGAGGAGCTACGCGAAGAACATCCACTACCGGAACATCTCAAAAGCGGATGGGGGCTCGGCGATCGCCGGGTACATCATGATGATCAACCTAGGCACATCGACCCGCGAGACAGGGATAGTCCTCGATGAAGAAGAGCGGATGAGGCAGCACGCGATCTATAACATCGAACATCTCGACAAGAACACCTTCCAAAGACTGTCAGGCAGGCCATTCGAAGAAACATTCCCCAAGTTCTACCAAGAACTGATGAAGTCAGGCCTCGCGAACGACGACGGACATGAGATAAGACTCACCACAAGAGGGCTCAACTTCCGCGACCTGATCGGGAGAGAGCTGTTCTCAGACAAGGCAAACCAGGCAGAATCATCATACCGACCGGTGAGACCATGAACCCCCACAATACAATAATGATCTTCGGATTCTCAGGCTCTGGAAAATCCACTCTCGCGAACTCACTTGGAAAACAGCACGGACTCCGCGTGATACATCCATCTAGCATACTGCGCGACCTTCTGGAAGGGAAGACCGCAGACGTATCAAACACACAACACAACACCGGATTCTGGGAGAGCCCGGAAGGGATACGACTCTTCAAAGAAAGGCTTGAGGAGGAAGAACCTCTCGACGTGAAATCGGACAGGATCCTTGTGGCAGAGGCACAGAAAGGGAACGTGGTGATAGACAGCTGGAGCCTGCCCTGGCTGATCGACCACGGGATAAAGATATACCTAAAAACAGACCTCGAAGAACGCGCGCGCAGGGTAGCCAAACGGAGCAGGATAACCTATGAAGAATCGCTAAAGCTCGTCGCCATGAAAGATGAAGAGACACGCAGATTGTTCAAGCGGGTCTACGGGTTCGACATACTGACAGACCATCAAGTCTTCGACCTGAAGATCGACACGACCGGGTCAGACCCGAAAATGGTCTTCAAAAAGATCAGCAACTACATCGAATCGCGAAAAGACCATGCTTATTGATGCCTCCCTGCAGTCCCCTATCTTTTCTGCAGCTGTTTCACCAGCCAGGCGATCAGCAGCGCCAGGGCGACCACAGTCAGCAATCCCAGTAGCCAGGAGAAAATGACGCCTCCTGTGCCATAACCCCCATACATCATCCCATACCCCGGACACGAGAAATCCTGCTGGGCTGACGCTAATCCTGCGTTGGCGAGCAATGCCACGGCTCCGATAATTGTTTTTTTCATATCAACACCTCCTTTTGGTTCGATCTCACACTCTAATGATCGTGATGTGATCTTGCTCATATCTTCCCCACAAGATCCAACCCTGGCTTGAGAGTCTTGCCACCAGGCTTCCAGTTAGCAGGACAGACCTCTCCGCCGTGCTTGCGCACGAACTGCGCGGCCTGGATCTTCCTGATGAGCTCCTCGGTCGAGCGCCCGATGGAATTGTCATGCAGCTCGTAAGCCTTGAGGACACCGTCTGGATCGATCAGGAACGTGCCCCTGAGCGAGAGGCCTTCGCTGTCGATATAAGTGCCATACGCGCGACAGACATTGCCGGTCGGATCAGCAAGCATCGGGAACCGGATCTTCTTGATTGTGGCCGAATTCTCATGCCAAGCCTTGTGGACGAATGCAGTGTCTGTGCTTATCGAAATGACTTCACACTCGAGCTTCTTGAGCTCGTCATAATGGTCGGCGAGCGAGCCTAGCTCGGTCGGGCACACAAAAGTGAAGTCCGCAGGGTAGAAGACCAGCGCGACCCACTTGCCGCGGTAGTCCTTGAGCGAGACGGTCTTGATCTCATTGTCGACAAAAGCCTGGGCCTTGAACTCAGGCGCTAGTTGATTGATAGTCGGCATGGTCATCATCTCCTCAGGGTCTATGGATGAATCCGGGCGACACTCTGCCGCCCCTTAATCGAGACCCCTCAACTGCTGTCTCCACTCCCCCCTATTAATCCCTTATGAATCCAGGCTTCTAAGGTCGATTGTCAGGGTCATCTTTTTAAAACAGCTTCGAATCCCGGATTGCATGAGACCTGATAAAATAAGCTACTCCCCAAAAGACCTGACATCGATCGTCGACATCAAATACCGCCAAATCCAGTATTGGGACAAGACAGGATTCCTCAAACCATCACACAAACGAAACGGAAGATACAGGTCTTACTCATTCGACGACGTATTAGAAGCGAAGCTGCTCCACAAGCTCAGGGATGAATATGGGATATCTGTTCAGCAGCTACGCAAGATCGCGCCTAACCTTAGGACAGAGCTTGCAAACATCAGCGGAGACCACCTTGATCTGCAAGTAGTTATACCCAACGTTCGAGCCAAAGACCCTATAATACTGACCTCGCATGGCACGATCAACAGATCCTGGCCCGGCGGGAAAGACTTCTTCGCCTACAGCGCAAATGACCTAGTGAAACATATCAATAGCAACACCGGGCTAAGCACCAAGACCCAAGATGAGCTGTCACTATTGGTAGAAGAACCGTAAGGATCGCGCTATCAGCAGCCCACAAATACTTTGCCCCTCGACAAATATTGAAACATTTATATAGCCAAATCGCCGGAATCGTCGAGAGGGGATATAGGTGATGGAATCCAATTTATTCATGAGTTTGGCCTCTGTGGTAATAGTCGCCACGCTGATCTCGTGCGTCATGCGGCTACTTAAGCAGCCTCTCATAATTGGATACATACTCACCGGCATACTTGCCGGGCCGCATGCGCTAGGACTCATCGGATCAGACTCGTCAGTTAGCGCCCTGTCGCAATTCGGGGTCGCACTGCTTCTATTCCTTGTAGGGATCGGATTGGACCCAAAGGTCATAAAAGACGTAGGAAACGTAGCAGTGATCAGCGGAATAGGCCAAGTCTGCGCAACTGCAATCCTAGGCTTTGGACTTAGTAAGCTAGTCGGATTCACAAGTGTAGAATCTGTCTACATCTCCATCGCGTTCACTTTAAGCAGCACGATAATCGTGATGAAACTGCTCTCAGACAAGAACGAACTCGAGACCCTCCACGGAAAGATAGCGATGGGAATACTTATAATCCAAGACATAGTGGCGCTATTCACGCTGCTTGTGGTCTCGTCGTTTAAAGAAGGCGGAAGCATCAGCCAAAGAATACTTGAAACCTTCGGGGCAGGGGTACTGCTTGTGGCAATACTTACAGCGTTCTCCTTGTATGCACTACCAAGACTCCTGACATTTGTGGCATCATCACAAGAGCTATTGTTCCTGTTCTCCATCGGCTGGGTGTTCCTTGTCGCGACACTATTTGGACTCGCGAAGTTCTCACCCGAGATGGGCGCGCTGCTTGCCGGAGTCGCGCTTTCCATGTCCCCATACCGATATGAGATGAGCGCTAAAGTCAAGCCGCTTAGAGACTTCTTCATACTGATATTTTTCATCCTTCTTGGATCGCAGATCTCATTCTCAGACGTCGGAGGTCACATCCCGGCAGTGGTCGCATTCACGGCGTTCATCCTGCTAATCGACCCGCTCATCGTGACTGTCCTACTCAACAGGCTAGGATACACCATGCGAACATCATTTCTGACCGGACTCACCATGGCTCAAGTCAGCGAGTTCTCATTTATCCTAGTGGGCCTTGGCGCAAGCGTTGGACACGTCCGTGCGGAGATAACATCAGTCGTGACAACAGTCGGACTAATAACGATCGCGTGCTCAGCCTACCTCATACCTAACGGAAGCAAAATCTACCAATGCGCATCGCCGCTGCTTAAGAAGATCCAACACAATAAAGCAAGCAACGAGGAAAAATCCCACAGCCGCATACGGGCCCAGGTGCTGTTATTTGGGCACAACAGAATCGGGCACGATCTTCTAAACGCAATACAGGCCATAAAAAAGACCGTTCTAGTCGTCGACTATAACCCAGACGTCATAAGACACATGGACAAGCAAGGCATACCCTGCATATACGGAGACGCAAACGACCACGAGCTCCTTGAAGAGCTCGACCTTGAAAACGTGAAGATGGTAGTATCAACCATCCCATCCGAAGAGACAAATCGATTGCTAGTCGAAAACATCCGGCGCAGAAACAAGGACGCCATATTCATCGGAGTATCACATCAGATCGACGAGGCATTGAGACTCTACAAGTCCGGAGCCAGCTATGTGCTCTTGCCGCACTTCCTAGGCGGGACGTTCGCGGCAGACCTCATTCGCAAGCACGGCTTTGCGAAACGGAAATTCCACAAAGAAAAGCAAGGGCATCTGAAATCGCTCATGGTAAGGAAACAGCTAGGCCACGAGCACCCGAAGATAGCGAGGCATTGATTCCGCGATCTCTCAACACTCTGATCATGAGCCATGTCTCGTGTTTCCGTAACCTATAAATATATGTTTAAACATAAACAGCATCATGGCAGTCAAGACTATCACCGTGACGGAAGATGCTTATGACTCTTTCAAACGCCTCAAGCGTGCGGACGAATCATTTAGCGACCTTTTCTTGAGGATGAGCAAGAAGCCGGTGACCTTCAACGACATCGTCGGCATCGTCAAACAATCCCCTCAAGAGACTGAAGATCTCAAGAGGAGGATCGCGGAGATACACAACCGGATCGGCGAAAGGCTGGACAGGAGGGCTGAAGATGTACGTTCTAGACTCAAGCGTATTGATTGAGATAATCAACGCCGGCGAGAAAGCCGAGAAGATACACAAGATAGTCGGAGATGACCCTCTTGTCACAACCAGCATAACACTCTATGAAGTCCTGGCCGGGGCAACGAACCAGAAGACCTGCTTCATCTATGAAGGATTGTTCCAGGGGATGAGCGTCTTGCACTTCGATGCCGTCGCCGCCAAATACAGCTCGAGGATCGAACGGGGGCAATATGGGACGGGGAAGCCGGTCAGCAAGGCAGACCTCTTCATCGCAGGCATATGCGCCGCACTGAACGCTACACTTGTGACCATGGACAAGGACTTCACCACAATCGACGGGCTCAAAGTGAGATTAGTCTCCTGAAACTGTCCGGGTCTTACCTCAACCCTAAAACCTTCCTGGCATCTTTAGTCAACCTGATCCGGAGCTTTCCCCTAAGACCTTCATCCTTTGTAAACGGAATATTCCCTTCACGGACCTGGTAATAAATGTAAGACCGGGGCACGCCCAAGTCCTCAATCTCGCTCACTGTCAAGACTTGCGGGCGGGATGATTTGCTTGACGGTCTTTTCTTGATGGACTTTCTAGATGATGTGTCTCGGCCAGCTGATGAGCCTGCTTTCCTGCCATCTGACTCGCCATCTTCCTCCTTGAACAAATAAGGCATGACAATCTTCGCGTTCTCCAAACTCAGATACATATGAGCCAAACGCCCGAACTTCCCTTTCTCATGGAGGTCCCTAGACCATGCCGCGGTGTAAATGTTGGCGATCTTGTTGCCTGTGGCTTCTGCCAGATCCTGGAACGTCACATCCTTGCCGATGTAAGACCTTAGACACTCGGGAACACCCGCGTAGCGGCCCCTGGATTTAGGATGATCGAGATCATCACCCGATCTATCATTGGCTTTCTTTGTCGCCAATCTGGCAGCATAATCCTTGAACAATGTCGGAAACACCTTCTTTGCGTTCCGCAAAGACAGATGCACATACGCGCCAGACTCATCAGTCTTATTCAGCTGATTGTTCCATGCTGCCCAATAGACATTCTGCCTTGTCCGACCAGTGGCTTTAGCCAACTCCCCAAAAGCGACATCAGTACCTATATACGGCCTTAAACACTCAGGCACGCTATCATACTTATCCTTTACATTAACAGAAGGCATCGTTTTCTGAGCGCGGGATGCAGTTGCAGTGACATGTGCCGCAGTAGTCTTGACGCCGCCTAGCTTCGCTTGAGCATACGCCTGCCGTTCATCAAGCACCTGATCGCCTTTAACCAACGAGTCGATCGACGCGTCAAGGATGCCATCCAACCTAGCGATCAGACCGTTCAAGCCAGCGACACGGCGCTTGACAAACTCCTTCGCGGCGCCAATCTGCGCGCATATCCTCTGATATGATACGTCATCGCCTGCCTTGGACGCCAAATCAGACGCGACGACCAAGATCCCCATCTTCTGCTGCAGGACCGGGCCTTCATCGTTGGGATTCAACGGATTTGACTGATAGATGCTGAGAAGCTGAAGAGCATTGGAGCCTAAACCTGGAACATCTGTCTGGATAGACACATCGCTTGACCTCTCTAGCTTCTTCAATCGCCAAGGCAAGCCGGGTTTTATGACAACCTCAAGAGTGGTCTCTGCCTCTCCCAATCGAAAATCTCCCGGAGCCTGGACCTGAGACACCGACGGCTGGATGGGCGGTTCTTGCGGCGGCAGAGACGAAGGAGCCGGACCTTGAGCAGCGCGGGAATAATCCGGTCCCTTGACCGGAGAATCTTTGATGGGCGGGGGATGGTATGCCGGTTCACTCGATTGATCCGGTGCAGGTCCACTAGGCACTGGTCCATTCGATGGTCCGGCCCGATAAATCTCACTGATATCTTGACTCGAGACGACTTCCCTTGGCTTCATAGGCCTCGAGCGGGGCTTGCGCTTGGGGGCTTCGATCGGCATGATCGGATTGATCGTCACAGGCGCTTTCGGTTGATATACCCCGACAGTCTGAGTGGCCGCGCGCGTCTCAGACGGGCTCGCGAGCAGAGACCCTACATCACCAGGACCGAGGCCCGCGCCATCTGCCGATGGAGGGATCACCTTGACTTTGACCGGATCCGACACAACCGGTATCTGCACAGCAGGATCTGGAATGACCTGGCTCGACCCATCATGCTTCTTGTTCTGATAATCGATGATCCTCTGATCAGACCGGACTTTAGCGGAATCTGAAATCATCGAGCCTATCCGGCCCTTGATCTCCTCTGCGCCGCTATCCGACGACAGGATGATCGAATACTTCTTCGACCCGACCGCGGACCGCGTCGTCGATGTCCTGAAGAGATTCCTCCCAGCGGTCAACGCGGCAGGGTCATTGGTCTTGAGGATCTGGAATGAGATTGGATAACTCGCCAGCACAGCAGAGACCAGATGCCCTTTCCCATGCTCAGTCATGCTTGAAATGATGCATTCCGCCAACGGGAGGACATCATCGCAAGGCGTGATCACTGTAGGATCCCTCAGTGTCAACGCGGAATACACCGCGGCTGAGGCGAGCGAGCGCGCCACTGCTGAGACCCCTGAAATGTCACCTTGATCGAGAGGAGGGTGTATCAAAGACAGATACTGCTCCAACGACCCCATCAGGCCCCGATCCTCCGGCGCGAAGACCATGGACTCCGATGATTGACGGGTGCGAGAGTAGAACCTCCTCAGATTCACCAAATCCATAAGGATAGGCTCGTACCTCTCCCCCTCTAGCCCTGTGAGCTTACCGAGACGATCGATCCCATGCGTCAACCACTCCATCTTGTCTCTCTCACCAGACAGGAGGTATTCTAGGCCAGTGATTGTGAACGATATCTTCATCGACCCCGCCGGATCCCTGAGGTCCTTCTCTGACAGGCTCCCTTTTCCCACGACTTCATCGATGAGGCCCATCATGCCTGCCGCGAATTTGAGCACATCAGCGTCCACATTCTTTGGAGTAGCATCACCCGCGAAATTAGAATACCAATCCGGGACCAGACGAGGGTCAAGGAATACCACGGCCTTATCCTTGACAGCGATATCCCTGATCTGCTGCTTGAGCGCGTTGAAATGATAGACCTGAAAATCCGACTCCATGTCGGCGCGAATCGAGCACCCATTCAAAAAGGTTCCCACTGGCGCTTATAAACAACAGAATAGCCGTCGATGGCGATCCAATCGCAGGCTTTTTAAAACACCCCACAAAACAGATGGGATGCAGATCACCACAGGAGCCCGCCAGCTCGAAGAGATAGCAGATGAAGAACCGGACTTCTTTACCATGGACCAGTCTGAGGAGATCGAGCTATCCTCGCTGATCCTAGACTCAAAGCGCACGAGACTCTCGCATGGCCCGGAAAGCTTGGCGCAGGCATTCTTCGAACAAGAAGTAGCCGCGATACCGATTCCAAACGATGAGCAATACCAGGATATCTTCCGCGACCTTGGTCGGGGAGGTATCGCGCGACAGCAAGCGATACACGCGCTTGTGACTGGGAATCTGCGCTACGTGTTTCTGTGGGCTAAGAGGTACTACACAGCAGCCAGACGGAGCAGGATGACTTTCCTTGACGTGATACAAGAGGGAGGAAGAGGTCTTCAAAGGGCAGCAGAGAAATTCAAGCCGGAATTAGGGTACAAATTCACCACCTACGCCACCTGGTGGATCAAACAACTTATCACCAGGGCGATATACAATTGTTACGGGCCCTACAGAATCCCTATGCACGTACATGAAACCAACAGACAGATAAGGAAGTCATCGACAAACCTCGACCCCGACCTGGACTTCTCAGAGAGGTCGTCCAAGATGCAGGAACTGACAGATCTTGGCCCTGAGAAGATCGAAGATATAACCAACATCTTCAGGGAGTACATCTCACTTGATACTTCTCCCAGAGATGACGACAAGGAGCACTCCCCGGCATACTATCTCGCAGCGCCGGCGTCCAACATGGATATAAGGCTCAAGCGCGCGGCAATACGGTCTGCCATGAGCATCCTCAAAGCCAAAGAGCGCCTTGTCCTGATGCAGCGGTTCGGACTACTGGATGGGCACCAATACACTCTTGCAGAGATCGGAGAAGGATTTGGCATCTCACGGGAACGCGTGAGACAGATCCAGTCCAAGGCACTGAGACAATTGAGACAGAACTGGCGCTCAAAAACCGCATTAATCGAATATTACCAGGCGATTGACAATCAGCCCATGGCAGGTTCACGCAATCGAGGAATCTATGCCACGCGCAACAGACACACCTCATATCAAAATGATCGTTAACGCACAAAGCGCGCGTTACAGCCTATGATACCTCTCCGGGACCTTATAGGCGAAAAGAAGCACAGCTATCGTCGCGACGACAGCGCCGTAAAGGAAAGGCGCCCACTGGGCGACATTATCCCAGAGGAATCCGGCAACCAGAGACGCAGGCAGAAGACAGATCCCCCACAATCCCTGGAACAGGCCGATAGCTGACGCCCTATGCTCATCCTTGACCATATCCGAGACGTAAGATGACTGGAGCGCTTCTATCACCCCGTAGTGGAGGCCGTAGAGGAAAAACAAGAGGAAGAACATATCTGGTGATGCGACCAGCGTGAACGCCGCCATAGTGATCCCAAACATCGTGTAACCTGCCATCAAGACTGTCTTTCGGCCGATAGCGTCGGAGAGTCTACCTGCAGGATAAGCCATGCAGGCGGCTGTGAGCGAGTAAGTCAGATACAGCAACGGCGCCTGCGCAGCAGGGACTCCATGCGTAGTCGCGTAGAGGATCATAAAAGAGATCGAGAACCAAGACAGGGCGAACAGGCCTGAGATCCAGAACACAGCCTTGTATTCCCGAGTCAGCTCACGCCAACGGAACGCAGCGCGCGAGACGCCATCGTGGAACTTCTCCTTGACCATCAAAGAGATCATCACGGCGCCGATCAGGCTCGGTATAGCTGCCAGCAAAAACATCGTGCGCAAACTCATGAATGAGATAAGCATATACGCCAACAAAGGACCTATCGTGCCGCCGAGATAATCCATCGCGCGCAGCGTGCCGAAAGCCCTGCCCCGCTCACGACGGATAGTGCCTGACGCAAGGAGCGCGTCGCGCGGAGCATCACGCATCCCCTTTCCCGTTCGATCTATTATGTGCGAGAAGAAAGCGCCTGCCGGAGTGCCTGAGAACGCATATCCTATGCGGCTCACCCCCGCGAACAAGTAACCTGTGACTACAAACGGCTTGCGCTTCCACTTATCTGAATACATACCGAACGGGAACCTTGTCATGTAAGAAACAAGCTGGCCAAGACCATCGAGAAGACCCAGGAAGACCGCAGGAGCGCCAAGCGAACTAGTGATGAAAATAGGCCAAAGCGGCTTGATCATGTCAGCGCCGACATCATTTAGAAGCGACGCCATAGAGAAAGCCGCGACACGACGCCTGGTCTGTTTGTTCATGCAAGTCGATCGTCGGGAAACGAGTTATTTAATGGTTCTGGGCAGGTTATTTATAAATCACGGATTAGGCACCATAGAACGGTTCTAGTATTAATATTCAGCCCACAATGACCAGCCTGTGTTTGACACGGCGTTCGTCATCGTTTGAGATAGTTACACGGACCCAGTATTCCCCTTTAGGAAGGCCTTCGGGCATGGACTGGAGCACAGTCTTGCCTTTGTCAGAATAGTCCAGCTGGCTGATCATGCCGTAGCCCCTGTCTGAGAAGGAAGGCATCCAGGTCCTCACATGGACGTCCTCGGCCTCGCGAGCTCCTGCGTTTGCCACCTGCACCTTGACCGGGTAGAACCCAGAGACTTGCCAGTCGGGCATCCTGATGTGGTCCACACGCAAGTACTCATAGCTGTTAGCTATAACGCCAGGCGCCACTAAGAGCAGCGCCAATATCGCTGCGCAAATGATTTTTGAGTTCATGTTACGAGTGTCGAGTGATACTACTATATAATACATACTACTCCCAATTCACTTAAATACCTGTTTTAGAATATCCTCGGGCATGCCTGCAGAAGCCAACTGGCCCTTGATAACACCTGGATCGCCGCCTTTAGCGAGGGTATCTGCCTTGTACCTGTCTGCCAGGTTGGCGAGAGCCTTATCTGTTATACCCTTGCTCCATCCTGCCTGACCCAATGCCTGGATCGCCTGAGGCAGAGGCACCTTCTGGCCCAGGCTATCGACAAGATATCCTGTGACTGTGTCCACATGCTGATGCTCTCTTCTCATGACGAACGCGGTGGAGATCACAAGCAACGCTATTATCGACAACGCAATAGCCAAACCCCACCCCACAATGCCAACGCCCTGCCCAACAGAAGGCTTGGCGACTATAGGCGGCCCGGAGATTCTTTGCGAATCATAATCGCTTGGCTGGTATTGCTGTGCTGCATAATCAAACGGAGCAGGCTCTATGACTGGAACAAATGCCGGCTGCGCAGCCTCTGGCGGCGTGGCAGCCACAGAGGATTGATCACCGGCGGGTTGAGCCTGCTGTAATTGCTGATCAGGCAGGGCTCCAGCCACCGACGGAGCTGACGATTGAACCGCTGGAGAAAAGGGGGGCTGCGCCGGAGTGGAAGGCACCATCGTGGTGATCTCATCCATCGAGGCGGATCGAGCGACTGGCAGAGGGACATTCTCCCCTGGAGTGATAGCGGTCTGAACCTGATTGACCTCCAACTCCCCCATAGTCAGGCTGAGGTCTGGCGTGCCATCATGATTGACATCGTAAGTCTTGGTCTCATGCGGCGTCAGATTGGTCTTCTCTTTTGTAGGCAATATCTTAATTTGCATATTGCCTACCGAGAGGTCAGTGACCTCCATCAGATACTTCGTGCGATTGAGACGAAACTCGATAACATCCCCAAAACCCAAAGACACATTAGACTGCTGAGTGATATCCACAGGATATCGCCGCATCTTAAACCTGCGAGCAGCGGGCTTGCCTCCACGGTCAATCTCCTCGATGACACTGCTTGAGATATCGCTAATAGCAGCGCCAGTGATGAAGCTGGGACGTTGAGCCTGGGCAGGAGTGACTGTCGGGATATCGTCAATCGACAAACAGTGCGGATCCTCGCAACCCTGCGCGAAGGAATCCAGCGCAAATGCGGCTACCAAAACTATGCCAATAGCTACGGAAATCCAGGCTCTACCACTACCCATGAGAGGTTCGCCCGCATATTTGATATATAAATCTTATGCCGGCGATATTTATAAACCCACATTCGACAGTTGGAAGTCAAAAGTTGTGATTTTCGATCAAATTCGTG
>JBBSWF010000038.1:0-26713 GCA_038046365.1 Nanobdellota archaeon | reverse complement strand
TAGTTTTCGCTTTTTGACACTATTGTTCAGAAATCACTCACCTTCGGAGATACTGCGCTCGGCTCAGTAGAAAACTCAGTGGAATCGCCGGTGCCGCCCTTAAGGGCGAGCGATTCTGATTCAGTATAGGCTGAGGTCAGGGGGTTGCCCCCTCGGGGCTTGACCGATTGATTGGATCTATCATCTTCTCGCGAGCAGGGCGGCGCCGGCGAAGGGATGGAGTTTTCTACTTAGCCGGTCGCTCTTGATGCTGATTGTTGCGCTCCGGATGGGGGTGTGAGCGGGGCAAGGTCAGAGTCTATATGAGCATCAGCATGCGCCTTTTCGAATACGAGACTTTATGCATCTTCAATAACTCCTCGAATTCGATCGATCTGCTAATCGGGATTCTCACTGCGCCTGGTGTCATGTGCTCTCCGTCAAGGCGCCTGATCATCCCTTTTGTGTTCCTTCCGGTGAGGATATAGTTGAATTTCACCTTCTCGGTATGGGTCTTGTCGGCCAGGGAATATGTGAATATTGTCCAGCCCTCGAATCCTATTCTTTGCGCGAATGGCTTGGAATGGAGCATGCTTATCCCTTCTAGAAATATTCCGGTTCGTGCAAAGTAGCTTTCTTGGAACAGTTCTTCCCATAATATGCCGGTCACATCTAATTCCTGGTCCCCGGATGTCAGTCTTAGCTTTTTCTTTATCTCTTGGACCCGGGATAGGCGCGCCTTGAGCGTGCCTTCTTTGAATATGATGGCGATATCGATATCTCTTGGTGAGAGTTTTCCTTTCGCATGCGATCCGAAAAGGATTATGTCAAATATGGTCTTATCCTTTCTCTCTTCACTTAAGCATCGCTTCAATTTTTCTGCAATCATCCCTTATCATCTCCGCGGATTCCTTATCCATCCGCTTGTTGTATCCTTCTGTGTAGAATGGGAAGTCCTTGTCGAGGAGTTCATATAGGGGCGGGTGTTTTTCGCGGCAGATTCTGAACCTTTCTGTGTGGGAGGAAGGTACTTCCTTCTCCTTCCGCAGGATGAATATATCCACGGCTGCGCAGATCGCTTTGAAGAATAGCGTGACTGCGGAGTTGTACTTCTTCGACTTTATGGCCACCTCGCCAAGTTCAGTGTACTCATCGAGGTTCTCTTTCAGTATAGCCTCCTTTGGGTCCATTTTATCACTATACAACTGAATGATAATATTTAAATCTTTTTGTTGTATTATAAGAAAATTGTCCAGTACAACAGAATAACTAATATAGTTGGTCGTAGTTGTACTATACACTAACCTTGGTCATTTTCATTATCCTAAGGAAGCTTTCATTTTTACGCGCTGATATCGACAAGCCGCATTCGATGTCTTGCGCTCACAGGCTGCACAAAAGTTCAATAAATAATGCGATCCGCTATTCGATGCTGTTTAGACGTTGGGTTCTTGAGAAAGAACTCCGGTAGCGCGTTTACTAAACGAAATCCAGTTGGTCGTGTGTCTTGAGGTCTATCTCTCTTTGTCTATTTTCCTGTTCAGTGATTCTATCGCGCGGGTTTTTCGTTTCTTGGAGAATGTTTCATAGCGGTGTTTAGCGTCTTCTATAATTTTTTTGCCGGTCTTGATCAGTGGTTTCTCTGATCCGATGATTGCCTCTCTGGCGGTCTCGATCCTGTCTTTCGCTCTCACGGTCAATCTTCCAAATCGTGTTCTGATGGCTTCCGCTGCCTCTTTTTCTCGTCCGGCAGTCTTTTTGGCGGTCTGTCTTATCGTCTCTGATGCGGCTGCTAGCTTGCCGGATGCCCATCCTTTGATCCTTCCGCCGCCAGGGCTTTGTCTGGCTATCTTGTTGTCTATCTTTCTGTTAACTGTCTGGATGTGGGCGATCTTTCGCTGTGTGATTGCGTCTTTGGCTTTCTTAGACGCAGAGTCATACTTCTCTTTGATATTGCTGCGGGCGTCTGATGCGATCTTTGTTGCTTTTTCTCTTGCCTTCTTTATCGCGCCTTCTGCCAATTCTGCTGCTGACATTGCTTTCTCGCTAATTGCAAGCAATCCTCTGCTTGCCATAATCGGCATAATTCGGATTGATGTTTTTGTTTTCCTGACGCTCGCTTCTGCGGCTTTCGCTTCTCTTCCTGCCTCGTTCTTCATCGCAGTCCATTCGTGTCGTCCTTCATTCGCGATCTCTTTGTTGATCTCTTTCATCCCATGGCCGATCGTGCGCAGTTTTCTTCTAAGTGACCATTGTCTGGCTGTTTCGATCCCGTCGAGCAGGTTCTCTTTGAGTCTCATCTTTGCCAGGCTGCTCCTTGCAGAGTCAATCAATATCCCTGCCCATCCTGCGAGTTCGTTTTTCGTGTATCTTGATTGTGTTCTTATGATGTGGGCTGCCGCTTGTGCTCCATGAGCAGTATTCTTTAGCAGTGTCTTGCTCGCGTCCTTGATCGAGCGCCATTCGTATACGAAGAAGATCCTTATCCGCAGTGCTGTCTTGGCGATCAGATCAGGCATGGCGATGATTAGGTCTATGATCGCGTCGAGTCCTTGTGTCGGCCCTTTGGCTAGCGCGTTGAGTGTCGCAGAGAATGCTTTTTGCATCTCTGGCGCTGCAGGGGATGGGAGCGGCCGGGTCCGAATCCTTGGTGGCACGCTCATCAGGTGTCTTCTTCCAAACAGTTCCCCTGAGATCATGTAGGCGGCTAGTCCGACTAGCGCGGTTATTAGCGATAGCATCCATATGGTCTCGGCAAGGTTGTTCGGTTTCATTATCGCCACTTGTTTGGTCTCTGCCGTCTCGCTTGGCGCTTCAGTCGTGGGTTCTCCTTGCATGATATTGTCAGGCGCTGGCATTGTGATGGCTGGCTTAGCAGGCCTTGTGGTCTTTGGCGCCTGTTCAGGCGTCTCTTCTTCGCTTGGCCGCGTTAATGGGAATGGTATCTCTAATGGCGGCGGCGGTGTCGGTCCTTCGATCGTGGCTTTTGGCGCGCCTTTGCCTTTTGATACGCTTCCTGCTCCGATCGCGCCTACGTTCATTCCTCCTTGTGATTCCGGTCCTTGTATGACTCCGTATGTGGTGAAGTGCGTCACGGTATATTCGAATGTGTCCGCATTTTTTGTTCCTGCGTCGCATGTGTTTGAGCATAGCGTTGATATCCCTGAGTCGTTGGTGTCGATCGCTGGCAGCGGGTTTGCGTATGGTATGTTGTAGAATGTCAGGATGGCCGACGTGTTGAGCTGTGGCGTCCTGCTTGCGTTGAGTTGGATCCGTCCGTCTGTTATGTTAAATGTGTTCTCGAATGTGAAGTTCGTGCCTGTCGCGTTCACGCCAGATGAGTAGTTGACTCGCGCTATTCCTGGTTTTTCGATTATGATGTTAGGCGATATGAACGTGTCGTTGAACGTGATGTTTAGGTTGTCGCTAAGTAGCGCTGATGTGCTTACGTTTGCGAACGTCATGTTGGTAATTATGTTCCTTCTTGAGTTTAGTCCGACTTGTATCCCTATCCCCGATCCTACCACTCTGGAGTTGGCGATTGTGAGGTTCTCTGAGTTGGAGATGGCGAGTCCGATCGTGTAGTTTTCGAATTTGCAGTTTTTGATGAGCAGCGTGTTGTATCCTGTGAAGTCGATTCCTGTTCCGTTGGTGTTGCCGATTATCGAGTTTGCGTTGCATTCAAGCGATAGGTCGTTGCGTCCAAAGATCAGGCATGATCCGTTTGATCGGATGTCCTGGATGAGTGTTGCGTTGCGTGTTATGTTCTGGCCGCAGGACGGCGCTTGCAGGCCGTTCACGACTGTCATCCCGAATATGATTTCGTTTGTGAGCGTGCTGTTGATTATTGTTGAATTAAAGACGCTCACATTCGACAGTATGCTTGAATTGATGTAGCTGCTGTTGATTATGGAGTGGTTGTACGCCTGCGATGCGGTGATGAGCGATCCCTCTGTCAGTGAGTCTTGGATCTGGCTTAGGTTGAGCGTGGTGTTCACAAGTGTTGTGTTGTAAGCTGTGGATGTGATCAGGCTGCTGTTTGATGCTGTTGATGATGTCACAGTCGAGTTAGCTGATGTTGTGTTGGCGATGCTTGAGTTTATGATTGTGGTGTTGTGTATGTTGCTTCCTGCGATTGCTGAGTTGTTAACGACAGACCCGCTTGCGCTGGTGTTTGTGATGGTGCTGTTCTCGGCCGTGGTTTTGTTGACCATGCTGCCTGTCACGGTGGAGTTGATTAGCGTGGAGTTGTCAATGCTTGAGTTTGTCGCGCTTGAGCGCCACATAGTGGCATTCTTCACATTGCTGTTCGCTGTCGACGAGTGGTTTATCAGCGACGATGTGATGTTGCTTGACTGCGCGGCGCTGTCGTCTATATTTGTGCGGTTGAGCAGGCTGCTTGTTATGCTGGAGTTCTTGGTAGTGGAGTTTTGTATGAAAGACCCGTTGGCGATTGTGCTTGATGCGGTGCTGTTGTGCAGGCTTGATCTGTATATCGTTGATGAGTTGGCTATCGTGTTGGTTAGGTTGCTCTCGGTTACAGTCGAGTTGTCGGTTCGCGACCTGTTGGCGTTTGTTCCAATTAGCGTGCTGTTGTGTATGGTGCTGTTCTGTATCTGGCTTGAGTTGAGAAGTGATGAGTCAAGAGTCGAGTTGGTTGATACTGTGCTGTTGTCTGCAACAGACATGTTGGTAGCGCTGGCCGTGATCGTGCTGTTGATGATCATGCTTGTTTGGATGAGCGATCGGTTAGTAGTCGAGCTTGTAATGTTTGATTGTGTGCATGTGCCGTTGTATAGCCTGCTTTGGTTTATGCTGCAGTTGTAGGCAGTGGTGTTCGCTAGGGTGGAGTTCTCTATGGCGCTTGCGTTGATCGCGCTGCCTGTGATCGTGCTGTTTGAGATCCTTGAGTCGTCAGCCATGCTTGAGTTCAGAATAGATGATATCGTTGTGGTATTGGAGGTGGTGGAGTTTTGTATATGGCTTGTGTTGATTTTCGACTGATGGATCGTGCTGTTTGTGAGTGTGCTGTTGATGATAATCGATTGGTTGATCGCTGAGTCTGTCAAGCTCGAGTTTGTTAGTGTGCTGTTCTGGGTGTAGGTCGAGTTGAGCAGGCTGTTGATTGCTGTGGAGTTTGTCAGGCTGCTATTGTCGATGATGCTGCCATTCGCGATGCTAAGAGTCAGTGTGCTGTTCATGATGCTTGAGTTGTCGATTATGCTCCCGTTTATGGCAGAGGATAATGCCGTTGAGTTGCTAATCGAGCTTCCTGTCATGGCGGTCCGGTTGAGCTGGCTGTCTGTCACGTTCGATCTTACGGCCGTGGAGTTGTCGATTGTGGCTCCAATCGCGTGCATCGCGTATGCTGATATGTTGTGGTTTGTGCTGTTCTCGACTAAGCTTGCGTTGATGATGCTGTACTCAACTGTTGAGTTGATTATCGTGCTGTTGTCTATTATGCTGTGGTTCACAATTGATGTGGCAAGCACTGATGCGTTGGTGAGGCCTGACTCTGATATGGCGCTGCTGTTTGATGCTGACGAGCCTGTGATGTTGCTTAGGTATGCTGTGCTGTTCTCAACTGTGCTGTTTGCGATCACGCCTTGGTATATCGAGCTGTTCCCGATTTGGCTCGCTGTTACAGTTGATTGGTTGATGACGCTGTAGTTGACTATGCTTCCATTGGCGATAGTTGAGTTCTCTACCTGGCTGTTGGTGACGCTTGAGTTTGTGATGTTTGATCCGCTAATCGCGTCGACCGCGGCGTATGTGGTGAAGCTAGTCACGTTGAATGTGAATGTGCCGGAGGTGTATCCGATCTTTGTGCATGCAAGGCGCGGGCAGTCGATCGTGCCTGACCCATATGTGACCTCGACTTTCGGGTCGGTCAGTGTGAGGCCTCTCATGGTGATGGCCGCGCTTTTGTTGAGTCTGGACTCAAACGTGCTGTTGACAAACGCGCTCTTGTTTCCTATGAGTATCCTGTCGCTTGATGCGTTAAACGCAGCGGTCAGGTTCAGTCCTGTGGTGAAGTTGATTGCTCCAAATGTGGTGTTGTCGATCACGACGGTGTTTGCCGCGATCGTCTCGTTTATCGTTGTGCCGTCGCTGTCGATTAGAAGGAGCGACGTGCTGCTATTGCGCAGTGTGGCGTTCACTATCATGGTCTGTGTGCTGTTCTCGACTGCGATGTCATTTGTGTTGTTGGTCCCTAACATTGTGTGTATGAGGGTCGCGTTTGATCTTGACACGATGGTCGCGATGCTGAAGTTGGCGATATTGCACCCTTCAGTCGTCACGTTCTGTCTGCCTGTGATGTTGATTCCGGTCCCTGTTCCTGATCCGGTCATCTGCCATCCGCCTGTGCAGTTGACCAGTATGTTGTCTGCCGTGATCGTCACGCCGTTTCCTGCGCAGTGGATGTCGTCGATCATTATCGCGTGGCGTGTGAGTGTCTTTGCGCATTCTATGATCTGATGGTTATGGATTATTTTGTCGTCGATGATGGACTCCTCTGATATTGTGGAGTTTATGACTGTGCTGTTTGATATGGTGGAGTTGGTGACGCTTGAGTTCATCGTCAGGCTTCCATTCGCGATTGTCGAGATGAGGACTGTGGCGTTGGTCGTGTTGGATGCTGTCACTCTAGATCCTTGTATGACGCTGTCGTCTGAGACCCCTGTGGTGTAGCTTGAGTTGGTGAGGTTCGTCCATCTCAGTGTCGCGTTATGGACGTGCGAGCTGTCTATTACGCTGTTGTTGATAGTTGATGCGCTCGCGTTTGTGTTGTTGATTATGGAGTTTGATGCGTTTAGCGATGTCGTGGTGGAGTTGGTGATGGTGAGGTTCATCCCTGTCGTGTCTCTCACTGTCGCGTTTCTGTAGGTGCAGTTGATCGCTACGCTGTTGATTAGTGTCACATTCTGCATGACTGAGCCTGTTATTGTGCTGTTCTCGGCTCTGGAATTCATGATCGTGCTGTTTGTGACGTTGATTCCGACTCCTGTGGACAGGTCGATCGTGGACGAGTTCACTGCGCTGTTTGTCAGGTTGCTGTTTGTTATTGTGGTGTCTTCCACGCGGCTGTGGTTTATCGTGCTCTGCCTCACAGTGGAGTTGTCTATTGAGCTGTTTGTGATTGTCGAGTTTGTTATCGTGGTGTTGGCGGCTGTGCTTGTGTCGAGCGCGGACCCGCTGACCGATCCTCCTGTCACGTTTGATGAGCTTATCGTGGTGTTGTCTATTCGTGTTGTGTTTAGTGTGGATCCGGTCACGATCGATGAGTTGATGCTTGTGTTGTCGATGTCTGATCCTCTCACCGTGGATGATGTTATAGTCGAGTTAGTCAATGTGCTTGAGTTGATGTTTGACGTTGTGATGTTTGTCTGTGCTGCTGTCGTGTTCATCACGCTTGAGTTCCAGATGTTGGATCCGCTGATCGCGCTGTTGTTGATGGTCCCGTTTAGCACGTTGGAGTTGTCTATAGTCGATCTCTCGACATGGCTTGCGTTTATTGTGGTGTTTCCAAGCGATGAGTTGGACACGGAGCTTGACATCACTGTGCTGTTCTGGACCGTAGAGTTTGTTATGTTGGATGTCCTGACAGTTGACCCGTTCAAGAGCGATGAGTTGATGTTCGATCCTGTCACGTTGGATCTTATCACTGTAGAGTTCTCGATGTAGCTTGAGTTGACGCTCGCGTTAACTAGCGCGCTTTGCGCGATCCGTGGCGTCGATTTGTATGCGGCTGCGTGTGTTATGTTAAATATTGTGTTGTTCGCGTCGTTCCACATTATCGTGCAGTCTATGGCGCCGCACTCGCTAAATCCCGCGGCGGTCTCTTCTTTGATCTGTATGTGTGGGTCTGTGAGGTTGGAGTTGTGGATGGTGATTATCGCGCTCACGTTCAGCGCCCTCGTGCGGGTTCCGTTGATGTAGGCGGTGAGGTTCGTCAGGTACGCCTCATTGTGGATCTGTGTCGTGTTCGTCAAGTTGAGCTGCGCGCTAAAGTTGATCGATCCTAGCGTGCTGTTCTCTATTCGCGCGTTTGGTCCGATCGTCGTGTCGTTTATAGTCACTGTGTATGTGTCGCGTATTATGATCGGGTTTGGCGACTCTGCCGCGCTCAATCCTGTGATGTTTGTGTTTGTGGCGTTGTCTACGATGAGTCCGATTGTGTTGTTGGCTGTCGTTATGGACCGCAGGGTGGTGTTGGCCGCCCTTTGTGTCAGCGTGATGCTTATGTTCGCGGCTGTGGCTGTGATGTTTGTCGCTGTCGTGTTCGGGCCGTCGAGGATGAGTCCTGTGCTTGTGGTGTTGGAGGTCCGAATCCCGGTCAGCGTCGATGCGGCTCCTGATGATATGATCGCGGTGGTGGTGTTTGTGATGTTAATCGACATCATGGTCGCGCCGACTGAGCTGTTGAGTCCTGTCTGTGTGTTGTTGATGTTGATGGCGGTGAGGTATGCGTCTTCGGTCCCGCTCAATATCATCACTGCGGTCGTTCCTGATGTCGCTGTGATGTTTGTCGCGTTGATCCTGCCTGCCGATCCGTTCGTCAGCAGCGTGGTGCGAGACGTGTCAGAGTATAGTCCCTGTATCGTCGTTTTGCTGCTTGTCCTGTGTATTATGATCCCGTTGCTTGAGTTGGTGGTCTTAATCGATCTTAGCGTTGTGTCGTTTCCGGATATCAGGACGGCATCGGTGGTGTTTGTTATTGATATGTTTGATAGTGTGATGTTAATCGATCCTGCGCTGGTCGTGATTCCCTGTCTGGCCAGGTTGATAGTCGTGTTCTCAATCGCGATTCTGCTTCCTTCTATCGCTGCTGCGGTCTGGCTTGTGTTTCGAACAGTCATGTTGCTCATTGTGGAGTTAACGTAGGTTCCATTGATTCCCACAGAGAAGCTGTCAAGTATGCAGTTGCGTATCGTGATGTTCGTCCGTGTTCCGTCGGTGGTGATTCCTGCTCCGTTGTTATTTCCGCGCAGTGTGTATCCTGCGCAATCAAGGAGTATATTGTTGTTCATAATCCGCGCGCATGTTCCTGTTGTGTTGAGGTCGGCGTCAAGTGTAGTGTTGCTTGTGAGGTTTCCGCAGGATATGGTGATCGTGATGTTTGTTGTTCCGTTCGTGTTTAGGTTGCCGCTCGTGTCATTGGCGGTGACTGTTATGGTGTAGAACCCAAATTCCGTTGTTGTGGTGTAGTTTCCGGTGTATATGTCGGTGGTTCCGCTGTAGGATAGGTTTGTCTGGCTAGTCGCGCCGCTTGGTCTTGTGATGTTCGCGATAATCCGATCTATCGCGCCGTTGTCTGTCACGTTCGCGCTAATCGAAATGGTCTGTCCTTGCGTGGCGCTCGTCCCTGGTGTCGGACTCACGTTGGTTATGGCGGGTGATTTGGCGTCGGTGACTTCAAAAGTGGTGTTGATGGTGTCGTTTCTGTTCCCGCTTGTGTCGTTAGCTATCGCTAACGCTGTGTAGTTGCCTATTGGCGCGCCAATCCCTGCGGTGTATATTGCTGAATAGAAGCTGCCCATCGATGATAGGGCGGCTGTAATGTTGGATGCTGATCCGTTGGATCTGGTGATCTGCACAAGCACGGTGTCTATTCCGGTGTTGTCGCTTGCGTTCACGGTTATGTTTATGCCCTCGATTTGGGTCGCTCTTTGCGGGTTGGCTGTGAGGTTGAGCACTTTTGGCCTGATCATGTCAAGTGAGATAAAGTATGTCCTTACAGTCGTGTTGGTGTTGGCTGCGGAGTCGTTTGTGATGTAGGTGACATTGTATGAACCGGTTCGGTTGGTTGTTGTGAATGTGCCGTTCCATATGTCTGATGGCGTGCTGTTCGCGAGCGTCACGGAGTATGTTATTCCATCAGGCGATGTCACGTTGGCGGCTGCGTAGGTCGCCCCTAGCGGGTCGGTGATATTCGCGGCGATTCTTATGCTTTGCATCTGGGTCACATTGTCTCCTTCACTTGGCGTGAGGTTCACCGCCATCGGCGCGACCTGGTCTGTCCAGGCGTATGCTCCTGCGCTTGTGATGTTGAACACGAATGTTGTCCCTAAGTCATTCAAAATCGTGCAGTCTTGGCATCTGGCGTATCTTCCGTCTCCGTTGTTGTCTTTTAACGGCACTCTTGTCGGTAGTGTCACTGCCGTGAATCTCAGTATGGCTGCTTTGTCGAGTCCGCTAATCGCTGTGCTGTTGATGATGACAGTCGTGTTTGTGAGGTTGATCGCCAAGGATAGGGTCCTGTTCTGATTCAGTGTGAGCGCGTCTGTGAAGTTGATCTGCGCGCTTAGCGTGGTGTTCTCCACTACGAAGCCGCGTCCGAGTGCGGTCTGGTTGATTGTGGTGTTCAGTCCGTTTATCACGCGCCCGCTTGATGTGTCTTCTGTCGCGTTCATGCGCAGCAGTGTCGTGCCTGTGCTGTTCTCTATCTTTATCCCAAGCGTGCTGTTGATGGCCTGGTTATCTCTTAAGTCCGTTGCCTTGCTGTTCTCTATCTTGATCGCTGTGCTAAAGTTGGCTATCGTGCATCCGACGATCGAGATGTTCTCTCGTCCTGATGCTGTTATTCCCGTGTGGGTTTTGTCTCCGACGATGCTAACTCCGGGTCCTGTGCATGTGAGGCTAATTGACGAGAGGCCAAACGACACTCCGTCGTCGCCCTGGCAGTTGATCGTGCCCATGATGGTGGCGTTGCGTACAAGCGTGCTTGTGCAGTTGGCGATTTGCCTGTTGTTGATAATGATGGTGTTGGTTATGGTCACGAAGCTGATTGAGCTGTTGACTATTGTGCTGTTGATGACTGTGGATGAATATATCGTGCTTGAGTTTATGGTGCTTCCGTTGACTGTGCTGTGGTTGACTATCGTGTTGCTTATGTTGCTCTCTATTATGGTGCTGTTCTCGCTTGTCGCGTTCACGAGTATGCTGTCTAGGGCTGTGGTGTTGGTGAATGTGCAGTTTGTCGTCGTGGTGCCGTATAGGGTCACATTGTTGAGTATGCTTCCTGCTATGCTGCTGTTCTCGATGACGCTATTTGCTATTGTGCTGTTGGTGATGTTGACTCCAAACGCTCGTACTGTGTTGAGGTCGCTTGCGTTGATCGTGCTTGATGTGATGTTCGAGTAGGATATCGCTGAGTTGTCGATGCTTGACCTGTTCACTTCGCTCGACGTTACTGTGGCGTTGTCGATCGTGCTGTTCTCGACCTGGCTTGCGGAGACTGACGTTTCGCTGACGCTGCTGTTTGATACTGTGCTGTTCTGGATCTGGCTGTCTGTCACGTTTGACGCTGTTATGCCACTTGTGTTCACTGTGCTGTTCACGACGCTCGATGACGTGATCGTGCTTGCTGTCACGTTTGATCGCAGCAGTTGCGAGTCTTCGATCGCGGTCTGGTTCACTGTGCTTGAGTTGACTGTGCTGTTGTCGATTGTGCTGTTGGTGACGCTTGAGTTTACGATGATGCTTGATGTTATAGATGAGTTCACTACGGTGTCGTTTAGGAGCAGTGAGCTGTTGATTGTGCTTGAGTTCACAGTCGAGTCGCGAATCGTGGAGTTATCCACCGTGGATGTGTCGATTATGCTGTTGTTCACGCTCGAGTTGCTTATGTTGCTTGACTGGGTCAGGTCTGCGGCTCGGTACGTGGTGAAGTGGGAGACTCGGTAGGTGAGTGTCTGTTGTGCCGTGTCTTTGATCAGTATGTCGCATTGTCCTATTGGGCAGTCGATGAATCCGGTCGGGTCGGAGCTGTCCGCCGCCCGGACTTGGATCTTGTAGTCGCTTAGGTTGAGCCGAATAGATGTGATTATGGCTGATACGTTGAGTTCTGGCGTTCGTGTGCTGTTTATGTAGATGCTGTTGTTGGTCAGGTTCAATATATTCTCAAGTGTGGTGTTCACTGTGAAGTTGATGCCTGCTGTGAAGTTTAGTTTTGTGTAGGTGCTGTTCTGCACGATAGCCCCTGCGGATGCCTTTGTCGAGTTGATTGTGCTGTTTGGGCTGTCCTTTACATACAGCGGCGCTCCGCCGCCGCTTGCGTTGACGCGCAGCGCGACAGTTCCTGTGCTGTTCTCTATCAGCAGGCCGCGTGTGCTGTTGAGCGCCTGGCTGTCGGTCACATGTGCTGCCTTGCTGTTCTCTATCTTGATCGCTGTGGTGAAGTTATCGATTGTGCATCCTATGATGCTCACGTTCTCGCGTCTGCTAATTGTCACGCCGGTCCCTGTGAGCGTTCCAGTCAGTGTGTTGCCTGTGCCTTCAGTGTCGCAGTGGAGTGTTATTCCGTCTGTCGCGAATGTGAGTCCGTCTGTGCCTGCGCAGTATAGCGGTCCTGTGATCGTGGAGTTCCGAGTCAGGTTGGCTGTGCAGTTGACGGCCTGTCTGTTGTTGATAAGGAGCATGTTGGCTATGCTGTCTCCGGTCACCGTGCTGTTGATGATTGTGCTGTTGGAGATTGTCGAGCCTGTCACTTGCGAGTCTTTGGCGGTCGTCCCGTTTGTCAGGTTCGAGTAGGCCGCGCTTGTGTTCATCAGAGCGCTGCGTTCCACAATCGACGCGCTTATCGCTCCAAGCGATATATTGGATGTGTTTATAGTCGAGAATGTGGCCGTGGTGTTCCCTAGCGTTGAGCTGATCGCTATTGTGCCTGTCAGTTGCGATCCATTGGTTGCGTTGGATCTAGTCAGTGTGCTGTTAGTCGCGATCGTCAGGTTGGCTTGCGATGATTGTATGACACAGTTGCTTCCGGTTACTGAGGCGAGGCTGGACAGGCTGATGCTGCAGTTGGTCAGTGTGGTGTTTATGGCTGTAGAGTTGAGGATGTCGCTTGAGTCGATGTTGCTTGCGTTCACTATGCTGTTGTTCACAATCGACGCGCTCAGGTTGCTGTCTGCCACAGCGCTTCCTTCGATTGTGTTGTTGGTCAGGTTGGCTCGTGTGATCGTGGCGTTCTGTATGGTGCAGTTCTGTGTCGTGGTTCCAAAGAGCGTGACGTTTATGAGTGTGCTTCCGTAGATGGTTGAGTTCTCTATTCTGCTGTTGTATATGGTGCTGTTGGTTATGTTGGCCGTGACTGCGTTCACCGTGTCGATTATCGATGAGTTTATTGTGGTGTTGGTCATGTTGGAGTATTGGATCGTGGATGCGTCTATCACTGACGTGCCTATCTGGCTCCCGCTGATCGTGGCGTTCTGCGCGGTGGAGTTCCAGACCTGGCTGTGTGTTACAAGCGATTCGGATATGGTGCTGTTGCTGACAGTGGAGTTCTCTGCTCGCGACCTGTTGAGCCGGCTCTCGTAGACGGCGCTTGTGTTGATGGTGCTGTTCTCTGCCGATCCTCGCGTCATAGTCGAGCGCGTGATGGTGCCGTTCGATACCCGCGTGTCGTTGATAGTCGACATGTCCGTGTCGCTGTTGTAGATGGTGCTGTTCTTTACTGTGCTGTTCTGTATGCTGCTGTTCACGATGGCGCTTGACGTTAGCGCGCTTGTGTTTATCGCGCTGTCTCGCGCCGTCAGGTTATGGCCTGTTGATGATATGACGCTTGAGTTGATGGCGACGCTGTGGTTGATGTCGCTGTCTGTGATGGCGCTAGATGATATTGTGCTGTTCTGTGACGCGCTTTCTGTCATTGTGCTTGCTGTTATGTTGCTTGAGATGAGCGCGCTTGTGTTTATTGTGCTGTTTGCTATAGTTGAGTTTGCGATGTTGGAGCCGGTGATAGTCGTGTTGATCGTGTCGGTGTGGTTGAGCGTGCTTCTGTCTATTGTGCTTGAGATCACTGTGGCGTTGTGTAGTGTGCTGTTGTCGATTTCGCTGTTGGTGATGTTGCCGCCAAATATCGCGCTTGTGTTCACTGTGCTGTCGTAGACTGAGACGTTCGTGGCTGTGGAGCTTGTGATCGTGGAGTTGTCTATGAGTCCTGAGCTGACTCTGCTGTCTGATATGGTGGTCGTGTTTATGGTGCTGTTGTCTACTGTGCTGTTTGTGATGATGCTGTCTGTGACACCAGATGCCGCGATGCTGCTGGTGTTTGCGGTGGTGTCATATATTGAGGTGTTCAGCGCTGTGGAGTCTGTCATGGTGGAGTTGGTGACTGAGCTGTCGTTGATCCTGCTGTCTGATATTGTGCTAAGGTATATTGTGGTGTTCTGTGTGGTGCTGTTGTATGCCTGGCTGTTTGTGATGTTGCTGGATTGGATTGCGCTGGTGTTGAGTGTGCTGTTGATTATGCTTGACCTAATTATTGTGCTGGCGCTCACGTTGCTAGATATCAATGTGGAGTTGCCCACATCGCTTTGGTTGATCCATGATGCGTTGACAGTTGAGTTGTCTATTGTGGTGTTTCTCACGCTCGAGTTGACTATGATGCTTTGTGTCACTGTTGAGTTCACTATTGTGTCGTTTAGCAGAAGTGATCTGTTGATTAAAGAGTGGTTGACTGTGGAGTCGCGAATCGTGCTGTTCTCAAGTATTGATGTGTCAATTTGTGAGTTGTTGGATGTCGCGTTGCTTATGTTGCTTGACACGATCATGTCTTCGGCTCTGTAGCTTGTGAAGTGCGTGACGTTGTATACCAGGGTCTGGCTGGCTGTGTCTCGCGTTAGCATCTGGCATTGGCTGATTGGGCAGTCGATGAATCCTGCCGGGTTTGAGCTGTCAATTGATCTGACCTGTATCTTTGGGTCGCTCATGTTGAGCAGTATGGACGTGATTATGGCTGATACGTTGAGTTCTGGCGTTCGTGTGCTGTTTATGTAGATGCTGTTGTTGGTCAGGTTCAATATATTCTCAAGTGTGGTGTTCACTGTGAAGTTGATGCCTGCTGTGAAGTTTAGTTTTGTGTAGGTGCTGTTCTGCACGATAGCCCCTGCGGATGCCTTTGTCGAGTTGATTGTGCTGTTTGGGCTGTCCTTTACATACAGCGGCGCTCCGCCGCCGCTTGCGTTGACGCGCAGCGCGACAGTTCCTGTGCTGTTCTCGATGCGCAGGCCTGTTGTGCTGTTGAGTGCCTGGCTGTCGGTCACGTGCGCCGCTTTGCTGTTCTCTATCTTGATCGCCGTGCCAAATCCGGTGGCTGTGCATCCGGTGATGCTGGCGTTCTCATATCCGCTGATTGTTATTCCTGTTCCTGTTGCGCTTCCGTTGATGACGCTGTTTCCTCCAGGCGCGTCGCATGTGAGGCTTATCCTGTGCGCTCCGATGACTGGCCCGTCTGATGCTGTGCAGTCTATCCTTGAAAGGACAGTCGCGTTGCGTGTGAGTATCGTTGTGCAGTTGGCGACTTGGATGTTGTTGTACACGATCATGTTGGTCATGGTCTCGCTGTCTGCTGTGCTGTTTATGATGGTGCTGTTGCGTATTGTGCTGTTGGTGATGTTTGATGCTGATATTGTGCTTCCTGTCACGTTGGCGCGCATGAGATCTGAGTTGTCTATGTGGCTTTGGTTGATGTATGATGTGTTGATTGTGCTGTTGTCCGCGCTGGTGTTTCTTAGTGTCGAGTTCACGATTCGGCTTTGGATGATTGTCGCGTTGACTATGCTGTCGTTTAGTATCAGTGATCTGTTGATCACTGACCTGTTGATGTATGAATCGAATGTTGTGCTGTTGTCTATTGTGAGTGTGTCGGCAAGTGTGTTGTTTAGTGTTGAGTTTGTGGAGTTTGTGTATGCCTGGCTGTCGCCTAGCAGGTAGGTGGTGAAGTGCGTGACGGTAAATTGTAGTGTGGGCGCGCTAAATGTGCTGTTTTGGCATAGGTCGTTTAGGCAGGGTTGGTATCCTGCGCCGTTCTCGATGTCGGCTATGATCCGTGGTTTTGTCAAGAATACGCTGGTGAGTGTGATGATCGCGCTTGTGTTGAGTCCGGGGGTGAGTGTGCTGTTGATTCGCAGGCTTGCGTTGGTGAGGTTGATTATTTTGACTATCTGGTCTGCGTTGGCGAGGCTGAAGTTGGCGCCTAGTGTGAAGTTCACCCGGCCTGCGGTCGTGTTTGTCACAACGACGCTTGTCATAGCGTAGGTATTGTTGATAGTTGTGTTGGAGCTGTCTGTGAGTTCTATGCTGTTGGTGTCGTCGGTCAGGTTGGCAGATGTTATTGTGGCTCCTGCATTCTTTAGGATGATCGCGTTTGTGTAGTTGGCGATCGTGACGGCGTTCACGTTTGACGTGTTTCCTTCGGTGAGGTTGATTGCGGCGATCCCTTCAAGGATTGTGGCGTTGGCGATGAGCGATTTTCCAGTCAGTGTCAGCGCGTATTCGCTTTGGTATATCGCTGCGCCGGTGAGTGTGTTGTTGTGTCCGCTCATCCTAATCGCGTGTGTGATGTTGGTTATGTTGACTGACGTGATGGTTGTGTCGTTAACAGTCGTTGTCGGGCCGCTAAAGTCTATGGCTCGCGACGCGTTCTTGATGTTGCAGTCTTTGATTGTGACTCCTCGCGCTGATTTGCTCAAGTTGATGAGCGTCCCTATTGTCCTGTTGCCGCTTATTGTGTATCCCTTGCAGTCGATTGTCACGCCGCTGGAATTGACGATGAGGCAGTCCCGGTTTGTGGAGATGTTGAATCGGAACAGCGGGTCGGAGTTGATTGTCAGGCCGCAGATCGCGATCTCTTCGGCTGAGTATGTGGTGAAGTGCGACACGTTAAATGATATGGTTGTTCCTGATTGTGACAGCACAGTGCATATGGACGATGGGCATTGTGTTGGTTGTCCGCTGTCTGTTGGGTCGATGAGTAGTGTGGGTTGTGATGAGCCTATGGCGTTTAGTGTGATCACCGCGCTTGTGTTCAGTCCTGGCTGCATTGTGCTGTTGATCCGAATTGTGGAGTTTGTGATGTTGAACCAGTCAGTCAGGGATCTGTTTGTGGTGAAGTTCACGCTGGCGGTGAAGTTGATCCATCCGTTGCTTGAGTTCTCTATTCGCAGGTGTGGTTCCGCTCGTGTGTCGTTTAGTGTGCTGTTCAGGCTGTCAAGTATGTGGGCGGGTATCGTGCTGTTTGTGGTGTTGACGCGCAGGATTGTGGTCCCTGTGCTGTTCTCGATCACAAGTCCGCGTGTGCTGTTGAGTCCCTGCGAGTCGAGCGCGCTCGACGCTGTGGCGTTCACGAAGTGGATCCCGGCGCTAAAGTTTGTGGCTGTGCAGTCGATCACGCTGGCTGATCGGGCGTTGAGGATCTTTATTCCGGCTCCGGACCTGTTGCCAAGGATTGTGGCGCCAGGCGCGTTCTGTTGGCAGTATAGGCTTGCTCGTGTTCCGATCAGCGTTGGTCCATCGCTTCCGTAGCAGGTGATTGGTCCAAAGAGCGTTGCGTTTCTCACGATTCCTGTCGTGCAGTTCGCGGCTTGCCAGTTGTTGATGACTATGGCGTTTGAGAATGTTTCGGAGATGATAGTGCTGTTGATTATTGTGGCGTTGGTGATGCTCGAATTGATTATCGTGCTTCCTGTGACGTTGCTGCCTGTCAGCGCGCTGTGGTTTATCGTGCTGTTGGACAGGTTCGAGAAGCTGATGTTGCTTGCCGTCACGTTCGCTTGTGTCAGTATGGAGTTATCGATGCGACTTTGGTTGACCCAGCTGAGGTTGATCGTGCTGTTCTCGATCGTGCTGTTGATGATGCTTGTGTTGTCTATCGAGCTTTGCAGTATCGTGGCGTTGATTATCGTGCTGTTGTATATCATTGATCTGTTGATGTATGAGTGGTTCGCTATGCTGTATGATACGGTGCTGTTGTCTATGTTTGATGTGTCGATGACGCTTGTGATGATTGTCGAGTTTGTGACGTTGCTTGAGATGTATCCTTCTGCTGCCCTAAATGATGTGAAGTGTGTGGTGTTGAATATGAGTGTTTTGTTGCTTGTGTTGCTAAATAGTGTCGTGCACTGGTCCGTCGGGCAGTCTTGGAATGGCCCTTCTTCGGCGTATCTGATTTTCGGCTTCATGTCGGAGAAGTTGACTTCGTATAGGGTGAGTATGGCGCTTGTGTTGAGTCCTTGCGTTCGTGTGCTGTTGATGTATATGCTGTTGTTTGATATGTTGAGTATGTATATGAGCGATGTGTTTATCGTGAAGTTTGCGCTGCTTGTGAAGTTGATTGATCCGGCTGTCACATTCTCTATCCGCGTCCCTGTTTCTGTGTAGGTCGCGTTTATGGTGATGTCTGGCGAGTCGCGTATGATAAGCGGTAAGGAACTGCCTGTCGTGTTGAGTCGTTGTATCGCGGCGCTGGTGGTGTTTTCGATGCGTATTCCAAGCGTGCTGTTGATGGCCTGCGTGTCGGTTATCGTCGCGCGTTTGGTGTTTTCGAGCAGTATGCCGATGCTGAAATTGGTTATTGTGCATGATGTGATTGTTATGTTCTCTTTCCAGCCTGCCTTTATTCCGATTCCGCTCTTGTTTCCGGTGATCGTCATTCCCTGTCCGAGCGCCGTGCAGTCGATGTTGATGTTGTCCGCTCCGATCTCTATGCCGTTTGTTCCCTGGCAGGACAGCGGGTGTATTATTGTGGCGTTGCGTGTGATGTTGCTTGTGCAGTTTGCTATCTGTCTGTTGGCAATTATCAGCGTGCTGTTCGCCTTCTCGTCGATGAGTGTTGTGTTGATGATCGTGCTGTTGTAGATTGTGGAGTTCGTTATCGTGCTTGTCTCTATCTCACTTGAGTTGATGTCGCTTGTGTTTGTGAAGCTGTTGTTCACGTTCGAGTTGCTTATGTTGCTCTCTAGCGCGGTGGAGTTCGCGATTGTGCTGTTCGTGGCGCGCCCTCCTGCGGCGGTCGCTGTGTTTAGGTCGCTTGCGTTCACGCTGCCTCCTGTGACGTTTGAGTATCGCACTGCTGAGTTGTCGATGTTCGAGCGGTTGATGGCGCTTCCTGTGGCGCTTGAATTGTCTATGCTTGTGTTTTGTATTTGTCCGCGTGTGATTGTCGATTGTGTTATTGTGCTGTTGGTGATTGTCGTGTTTTCTGCTCGTGTGTGGTTGATGTCGCTTTCGCGTATGTCGCTTGTGTTTATTGTTGTGTTCTGTATGTTGCTTCCGATGATGCGTGAGTCTGTTGCTGTGCTGTTGAGCAGTGTTGTGTGGTTCACAAACGAGTCATCAGTGTTGCTGTTTGAGACTGTGCAGTTGTCCATCGCGCTGTTCTGAGCCGACGAGTTCACGACTGCGCACCTGCTGGCTGACGTGGTGTTTATCACGCTGTTCAAAGCGGTGATATCGTAGAGTATTGAGGTGATTATGGTGCTTGAGTTTATTGTGCTTTGGTTTACTAGGCTGCTGTTTATGTAGGAGTTGCTGATGTTGCTGTCTAGTGTTGTGCTGTTGTCTATTGTGTCGTTGCGTAGCGCGCTGTTTGTTCCTGTGGCGTTTAGTATTGTGCAGTTTAGTGTGTATGTTCCGTTTAGTGTGACGTTCACGAGCACGCTTCCGTATACTGAGCTGTTCTCTATCCGCCCGTTGCTTATTGTCGAGTTTGTCACGTTTGAGAATGTTATTGTGGTGGTGTCGATGTTGCTTGCGTTTATTCTGCTTTGTGTTATGTTTGAGTAGTCGATGACTGTGTTGTCTATGTCTGACTTGTTGATTTGGGTGTGTGTGGTTGTGGAGTTGTCTATTGAGCTGTTTTGTATGTTTCCTGAGTCGATTGTGCTAAATCGCACGGTGCTGTTGGATATGGTGGTGTTCTCGATTAGCGAGTTTGTTATGTTGCTTGACGTGACTGAGCTCGTGTTCACCGTGCTGTTTGTGATGTTTGAGAGCGATATTGTGCTTGCTGTTATGTTGCTTGATAGTATTCGTGAGTTGTCTATGTCGCTTTGGTTGATGCTTGATGAGTTGATTGTCGAATTGTCTACTGTGGTGTTGGTGATTGTTGAGTTTGCTATTTGTGATTGGAGTATTGTGGAATTATAGATGGTGTCATTGATGATGAGGGACCTGTTGATGTTTGAGTTGTTTACTGTTGAGTCTCGTATTGTGCTGTTGTCTATGTTTGATGTGTCTATTATGCTGTTGTTCACGTCTGTTGAGTTTGTTATGTTGCTTGACGTGATGGAGTCCGCGATTTTGTATGTTGAGAAGTGTGTGACGTGTACTGATACGTTTTTTCCTGGTGTGTTGTATCCTCTGATGTTGCATACGTCTGGTGGGCAGTCTACGTAGTCTGTTGAAGTGGAGTCGTTGAAGTTTCGCGGCACCATTATCTTGGGTGATGTGAAGTTCACCGCATAGTATCTTATTATAGCCGAAGTGTTGAGTTCCGGCGATAGTGTGGAGTTCACGTATGCTGTTTCGTTGCTCATGTTCATTAAGAACAGTAGCGACTGGTTCTGCGTGAAGTTTGCTGATGCTGTGAAGTTGATTGATGCAAGTCCGGTGAGTGTGATGAATGTGAAGTTGGCTGTCTTAGTGTTGTTGATTGTGGCGTTCAGCGCGTTTGTCAGTACGAATGGATTCCTGACGTTTGTGAATGTGGCGTTGTTCACATAGACGCCTGTCCCTCCTGTGATGTCGATTCCGGTGGTGGAGTTGGCGATGTAGTTGTCGGTTATTGTAGTGTTTGTCACGCTGGTTGTGATTTGTATTGCTGTTGTTTTGTTGGATATCGTGTTATTTGCGATTGTGATTGAGCGGTTGGATGCTCCTATATACATTCCTGATGCTCCGGCGTGCCTGCTGGCTATGGTATTGTTTGTTATTCTTAAGTCTTCGACGCCGCTCAATGTGGCTAGCGATCCATTTATTACTATGTTGTCGGTGATGTTCATGTCATAGCTTGCTTTTACGCTATGGATTGCGGAAGAGGTGCAATTGAAGGTGTTGCCGTTGATCTCAGTGCGGTTGTTTTGGCCCCAGGTTCCTAGCACGGCGCAATAAGATCCGCGGCTGTTCACGGTGTTCCTGATTATCCGGATATCCGAATCAGAGTATCCCGGGCTTTGTGAGAAAGCGATTACTCCGAGGTATATCGAACCTCCTCCGAATGTATTAAGTGAATTGCTTATTATGGTTACATTGACGACGTTATATCCGCTGATGGCTGCTCCGTTGGAGTTATTGATGTTGGTTATGCTGGAGTTTGTGATGGTGATATTTTGTATACCGCTGGCTCCCCCGTTCAAGTTTATTCCGGCGGCCTGTGTGTTGCTGTTTAGGGTGAGGTTGTGTATGAGTGCGTGTTTGACGCCTTGAGGGAAGTTTAGTTGTGCATAGGTGTAAGATGTGTTTATGTCTATTCGGTTGTCGCGGATTGTGAGGTTTTCTGGGGTTGTAAACCAGAATCCTATTCCGCATTGCAGGAGTGTGTTGTTCGCGATTGTCACGTTTAGCGCGTTGCCAAATGATATGCATTCTCCTAGGGGGTTGGATGGTGCGTTGAAACTATTGGCCAATATTAGTATATTGCTTGCGCCGCGTGTGAAATTGATTGTGGTGTTGGTGAAAGTGTTGTTATATATGGTGGCTCCCGAGCCTGCGATCAGGCCGAATGTGATATTTTGGAGTTTGTTGCGCTCAAAGCTGAAGATGTTGTCATTGATGATCATAGTGCCGTTTGTGATTGTGTTGTTGATGTAGCGATTAGATGTGCTGGCTCCTGCTCCGGGTCCGCTTTTGTTCGCATAGAGATTCACTAAAGTGTTGTTCTCAAACGTCATATTCACGGTCTGGTTGAATGTGGCGTTTGACATGTTGAAGTTCCACGCTATCGTGGTGTTCTGCATCACTGAAGAGTTCTGTTCCAGCCGCAGTGATGTCATGCTCCAGTTATTATTCCACACTACAAGGTTTGACACGTTGAACAAGTCAATGCCAAACGTCGCGTTTGCTAGTTGGCAGTTCTTCACGGTGGTATTTCCGATATTCGCGCTATTGTTCACTAAAGATCCGGTTCCGCTTCCTCGTATGTAGAATCCCGCGCAGTCTAGTGTGAGTCCGGGTCTTGCGATCTCGATGCAGTTTCCGTTTGATGGCAGGTCTTGTGTGAGTGTGATGTCTCTGATGGCTTTTATGGTGCAGTTGGCTGGTTGTGCGTTGTTGATTATGAGGGCGTTTTGTATGGTTTCTCCGTTTATTGTGCTGTTGATGATGGTGCTGTTTATGATTGTTGATGTGTTGATGGTGCTTGAGTTCACGATGCTCAGGTTGATTTTGCTGCTGTTTATGTAGGAGTTGCTGATGTTGCTGTCTAGTGTTGTGCTGTTGGCTATTGTGTTGTTTACTAGTACGCTGTTTGTTCCTGTGGCGTTTAGTATTGTGCAGTTTAGTGTGTATGTTCCGTTTAGTGTGACGTTCACGAGCACGCTTCCGTATACTGAGCTGTTCTCTATCCGCCCGTTGCTTATTGTCGAGTTTGTCACGTTTGAGAATGTTATTGTGGTGGTGTCGATGTTGCTTGCGTTTATTCTGCTTTGTGTTATGTTTGAGTAGTCGATGACTGTGTTGTCTATGTCTGACTTGTTGATTTGGGTGTGTGTGGTTGTGGAGTTGTCTATTGAGCTGTTTTGTATGTTTCCTGAGTCGATTGTGCTAAATCGCACGGTGCTGTTGGATATGGTGGTGTTCTCGATTAGCGAGTTTGTTATGTTGCTTGACGTGACTGAGCTCGTGTTCACCGTGCTGTTTGTGATGTTTGAGAGCGATATTGTGCTTGCTGTTATGTTGCTTGATAGTATTCGTGAGTTGTCTATGTCGCTTTGGTTGATGCTTGATGAGTTGATTGTCGAATTGTCTACTGTGGTGTTGGTGATTGTTGAGTTTGCTATTTGTGATTGGAGTATTGTGGAATTATAGATGGTGTCATTGATGATGAGGGACCTGTTGATGTTTGAGTTGTTTACTGTTGAGTCTCGGATCGTTGAATTGTCTATGTTTGATGTGTCGATGACGGTGTTGTTCACGTCTGTTGAGTTTGTCAGGTTGCTTGATGTGATGGAGTCCGCGATTTTGTATGTTGAGAAGTGTGTGACGTGTGCTGATACGTTTTTTCCTGGTGTGTTGTATCCTCTTATGTTGCATACGTCTGGCGGGCAGTCTACGTAGTCTGTTGAAGTGGAGTCGTTGAAGTTTCGCGGCACCATTATCTTGGGTGATGTGAAGTTCACCGCATAGTATCTTATTATAGCCGATGTGTTGAGTTCCGGCGATAAAGTCGAGTTCACATATGCTGTCTCGTTGGTCATGTTCATCAGGAACATGAGCGACTGATTCACCGTGAAGTTTGCTGATGCCGTGAAGTTGATCGACGCCAGTCCGGAGAGTGTGATGAATGTGAAGTTGTTTGTGCGTGTGTTGTTGATTGTGGCGTTCAGCGCGTTTGTCAGTACAAAAGGATTCCGAACGTTTGAGAATGTGGCGTTGTTCACGAACACGCCGATTCCTCCTGTGATGTTGATGCCAATTGTCGAATTGGCGAAGGTGTTGTCTGTTATGGTCACGTTCTGTGAGTCCTTGTCCAGAGATATGCCTACGTAGGTGTTGTTGAATGTGTTGTTGGCGATAGTTAGGTTGCTGCTTGATCCGCTGTTGAAGTCGAGGCAGACGGCGTTTGTTGTTCCGTTGGTGTCGAATTTGTTTCCTAATATTCTGGTGTCTCTTGCTGAGTTGGTGGTTCTTGCGCTAAGCGATGTGTTCTTCCATGTGTTGTTTAGGAAGAGTCCTCCAAATCCTGTGAAGTCGAATCCTGTCTGGTTTATGACTAAGTTTCGCTCGAATCCGAATGCCATGTCGTTTATCACGGTTTTTCCGTTGGTGATGGTATTGTTCACATATCTGTTTGACAAAGCCAGTATTGTCGCCGGTCCGCTCTGGTTGACAAACAGGTTGGATAGTGTGTTGTTCTCGAACGTCATGTTGATTGTTTGGTTGAATGTGGCGTTTGATAGGTTGGTGTTGAAAGAGATAGTTGTGTTCTGCATGATTGATGAGTTCTGCTCAAGTCGTAGTGATGTCATGCTCCAGTTATTATTCCACACCACCAGATTAGATACGTTGAACAAGTCAACTCCGAATGTGGCGTTTGCGAATTGGCAGTTCTTGATAGTCACATTCCCTATGTTGGCAGAGTTGTTCACAAGCGATCCAACACCATTTCCTCTTATCCAGTATCCGTTGCAGTCTAGTGTTATTCCGCTTGCGGCTAGTGTGTAGCAGTTTCCTGTTGCTGCGAGGTTTTGGTATAATCCTGCATTGGTTGTGAGTGTTTGTCCGCATGTTGCTCCGGGGTCGGTTGTTGTGATGGCTGTCGAGTTGACTGCTTGTCCTTCTGTTCCGTCGTATTGTGTTGGTGTGATTTGGAATGTCACTGATGAGTTTCCTCCGTATGCTGAGTTGTTGAGTCCAAATAGCGGGAAGTCGCGTCTGTATGATTGGTTGATTTCGTCTGATGAGAGGTTTCTGTTGTAGAATGATACTTCATCTATTATGCCGACGAAGTTGGCGGAACTTCCTGCTGTTCTTCCGATGGACGTGTTTTCATTGTTGTTTATGTCGGTCACTGCTCCGGATACGACTTGCCCTGAATAATTGACGCCGTCGACATATGTTTGCACTCTTGAGCCGTCCCATACTCCAACGATGTGGTGTAGTCCTGAGGTGATTGCTGGTGAGTCTGTGTATTTGAAGTCGCCGTTGGTTGTGGATACTATGAATCTTATGGCGTTGTTGGTCAGTTTCCGAAGGTGCCATCCTTTTGCTGCGCTTGTGACTTTTCCAAGTATCATTCTGTCTGTGCCGTCTGTGGATAGGTTCACCCAGGTTTCTACGGTGAACTTGTCGGTTAGTGAGAAGTTTCCTGGTCTGTTGCCGACGAATACGAATGCGCTTCCATTGAAGTATAGGCCTTGTGTGCCGAACACTCCTCTCGTTCGGGTGGTGTTGTAGTTAGTGCCGTTGTATCCTCCGAAGTAGTCTTCGCTTCTGTTTCCGGCGGGGTCGTCGTCGAAGTGCCACAGCGATACTGGTACATCCGGGGCCGGCGTTCCCAAAGCTGATTTCTCTGTCGATCCGTAATACATCATCTGGTATTCGTTGGCGATCTCTGCCGCAGAGAGGGAGCGGTTGAATAGTTTGACTTCGTCCATTAATCCATTATATTGCTCCCATATTGATGAAAAGAATGAACCTATGAAGAGTCCGCTGCCAGATACATTGACCATTGGCGCGGTTGGTTTGGTTTCTCTGTATGAACCATCAACATAGAACGATACATTTGAATTATTTGCGACTATAGCTATATGGCTCCATTGATTAGTTGGGGGTATCCATCCAGAATTGGCAACAGTGACCCCACTATAATAACTCAATGCGCGAGTTCCAGCGTTGAGATATACCTCGAAGTTAGCGACTACGTTATCGCCAAATTTTCGTTTTGTCATGATTACCTCATATGTTCCTGTCGCGGCTCCGGGTCTTATCCATAGCATAATAGTCAGCTGGCTGGTGATATTCAGGTCTGGACTGTCTGTAACGTTGATATACCCTTTTGTGTTAGAGAAATTCATAGCAGATTTGGCAATACCTTCCGCGCTAGTTACATTTCTAACTATGGTGCCATTATGATTGCCCATGGCATCAATGGCGTTACCATCTAATGTCCAATAACCCACTAGGCTTGAATCCCTCCATCCTTCCGTCCCATTGATGAACCAAGTATAGGTGGACCCGTTCTGCGCGTACCTCTCGAAGCTTGTGTAGTTCCATATTCCTGCTACGGATGTTGATTTGTTGGCTACTATTGGTGTTATGTTCGCGAATGTGACGTTTGGTCTTGTTGTGTAGTCTGACCAGTAGATGTCGCTCTTTGTCAGTCCGTTTATTGATGAGTTTAGTATGGTGGTGTTGAATAGTTGGCTGTTGTTTATTGTGCTGTTTGCGATGTTGCTGTTGTTTATGATGCTGTTGGTTATTGTTGAGTTGATTGTTGTTGAGTTGAGTATGGTGTTGTTGTATGATGTTCCTCCGCTTATACTCGCGTTTAGTATTGTGCAGTTCAGGACGTAAGTCCCGTTTAGTGTGACGTTGATTAGTACGCTTCCGTATATGGTGCTGTTTTCTATTATGGAGTTTGTTATTGTGGAGTTTGTCACGTTTGAGAATGTTATTGTGGTGGTGTCGATGTTGCTTGCGTTTATTCTGCTTTGTGTTATGTTTGAGTAGTCGATGACTGTGTTGTCTATGTCTGACTTGTTGATTTGGGTGTGTGTGGTTGTGGAGTTGTCTATTGAGCTGTTTTGTATGTTTCCTGAGTCGATTGTGCTAAATCGCACGGTGCTGTTGGATATGGTGGTGTTCTCGATTAGCGAGTTTGTTATGTTGCTTGACGTGACTGAGCTCGTGTTCACCGTGCTGTTTGTGATGTTTGAGAGCGATATTGTGCTTGCTGTTATGTTGCTTGATAGTATTCGTGAGTTGTCTATGTCGCTTTGGTTGATGCTTGATGAGTTGATTGTCGAATTGTCTACTGTGGTGTTGGTGATTGTTGAGTTTGCTATTTGTGATTGGAGTATTGTGGAATTATAGATGGTGTCATTGATGATGAGGGACCTGTTGATGTTTGAGTTGTTTACTGTTGAGTCTCGGATCGTTGAATTGTCTATGTTTGATGTGTCGATGACGGTGTTGTTCACGTCTGTTGAGTTTGTCAGGTTGCTTGACGTGATGGAGTCCGCGATTTTGTACCATGAGAAGTGCGTGACGTGCACTGACACGTTCTTTCCCGGTG
>JBBSWF010000037.1:0-5972 GCA_038046365.1 Nanobdellota archaeon | reverse complement strand
CGAAGAGCAACAGCGACATCGTGACTCACCGGGGGTGGGCGCTCGCAATTGACTGTTAAAGATAATGCGTTTGGAGAGGCTGACCCTTAGTAACCTAAACCAGCCTATAGACAATCCTCCCCTCGAGACGAGATTAGTCGGCCTACAAAGCCTGTCGCAATATGCAACTGGTCAGGCGGACAGGGCTTATGACCAAATTTCACTGCAACAGGATCAGATAGACTTGTTGAAGGCCCAGGTGGCGCGACAGGACGTTTCTATACATCAACTTCAGAGCGCAAACACTGGTTCGTTGAGCAACTCGGTTATAACGTTACTTGGAAATACTTTCAAGACGCTTGGCGAAGCGTTGCTTGCGATACCCCAAACAACCTCTTCACAATCCTCTGATACCACTTCCCAAACATCCAGCACTAGTAATATCAATAGCGTGTCTGACACTGCCCCAAATGACGTTCCAAATCGATTGACCATAAGCGCCAACCAAGTTTCAATAGATAGTCCAGGTGAAACGGGACACGATATCGCTGCAGCATTTGATGGGGCTGCTTCAACATACTTCGCAAAACAATACTCCGCAAGCTATCCTGTCGCGATGGTCATTGATATGGGTACATCCAAGACTTTGACACAGATCAAGGTATACTCACGCAATCTAGCGGATCAGCTCACCCCGCGAGCGCTCGAGATATATGTCAGCAATGATGGGGTCTCCTATTCACTAACACTTACCCGACAAATCGAGAGAGTTTCCTCCGGCGGAATCGCCACCATAAATACGGATGGTCAGGTCCCTGCCTCTCGCTATTACAAATTCAACTTCATAGGCGGGGGCGCCTGGGACCCCAACCAGCTCCAGTTCGCCGAGTTCCAGTTGTACGGGTATTGAGTTGACTATACATCACGGCATCTTCTTTATATCCGCGTTATCGAAGTAGCTGTCCGTTGAGCCGGATGTCCACAGGCCTGACTTGCCATCGCTAAATGATCCATCCTTGAAAGAGATGTAATCGTTACCGTCAAGAGTGATCTTGATGTGCTCGCCTGTCGCGGTCGCCTGGATAAAGTGCCACTCATTAGCCCTGATACGATTGGTAGATTGGAAAGCGATTATCCTCGTCGTGCCGGCGATCGTCTTCATGAGGACAACTCTCTGGTTTAAAGTGTCGAGGCCAGCGCTGTAATAATGCTGAGGATCCTGGAAACGGAAGACCACTCCCGCGGTCTGGTTGGCGCGCAGCTTTGACACACGCACGTTGGCGCCTGCCTTGACATTCTTCATAACAGAATCGTTTGACAAGACGATCGCGTCGGAAGACTCCTTGGGGATCTCATATTGATGCATCACATTGTGGCCTGTTCCTGCGAGGGCTTTCGCGTCTTCGACAGCCTGCCAGGCGCCTCGGACCTCACTCCAACCAGATGGAAGAGCGCTGTTCTCGGCTTTATCGAAAGTGTAGTAACCAATCTCTGGAAGGCCTCCTCGCGCCTGACGGACCGGGATTTGCACCGGCGCCGGCTTCTTGGGTTCTTTTACGATCTCCTCGACTGCAGGAGGGGCCACTACGCGCGCAGGCGGCTGTTCTGCAGGCTTTGCAGAAACCTCCTGTGGCTGGACTGCAGGCGGGGGCGTCAGAGCAGGTTGGAGAGATGGATCAGGGGATTGCTCGACGGGTTTTGCAGGATCTTGCTTTTGGGGAGCAACTAAAGGGGCGCTCTCGCAAGAGCCATCCTTGCATTCTGGCGATTCAATGAACGGGATCAATCCTGAGACGCCAAGTATGATCATCACTATAACTATGCCCAGTAAAACAAGAACCGAGGCCAAAATCTTGTTAGGATCCATATTTTCCAGTGGAGTCCTCATCTATTATTAAACTTCACATCGCCAGGCTAGTGATACTATAGACTAGGAGTATCCGGTGACGCGATCTGACATAAATAACACCTGCTCATAAATCAAAATGACATCGTGAGCCGACTGGCGAATAAACCAAAAATCTCAAACTCCTAATATAGATATTTCTATCGACGGGAAAATGGAAAACTCCCGTCGACAACGAAATAGTAACCTTTATAAATAAATGGTTATTCCCAACGTCATACGTAAATCGGAAATCTGGATGGTTTCCATAAATATCGACACAAAACCAAGAGTGAAGCATTCGGAGGAATAGAAATGGCGAAAGGCAAACCACATCTAAACATCGTGTTCATCGGTCACGTAGACCACGGCAAATCGACGACAGTCGGACGATTGCTCTACGACAACGGCGCAATCGACGAGCAGGCAATGAGAAAGCTCAAAGAAAAAGCCGAAGAGCTAGGCAAGGGCGGTTTCGAGTTCGCGTTTGTCATGGACAACCTCAAGGAAGAGAGAGAAAGGGGAATCACAATAGACCTCGCGCACAAGAAGTTCGAGTCGAACAAGTACTACTTTACCATAATTGACGCCCCCGGACACAAGGACTTCATCAAGAACATGATCACTGGAGCCTCGCAGGCCGACGTAGGAGTGCTTGTCGTGTCAGGAAACCCCGGTGACGGAGTCCAAGCCCAGACCAAAGAGCACGTGTTCCTCTCAAGGACGCTCGGAGTCGGACAGCTCATCATCGCAGTCAACAAGATGGACATGGCCAAATACGGAGAAGCCAGGTACAAAGAAGTCAAAGATGAGGTTACAAAGCTCCTCAAATCAGTCGGATACAAATCCGAAACAGTGCCGTTCGTGCCTGTCGCTTCGCTCCACGGCGACAACATCGTCAAGAAATCGACGAACATGCCATGGTACACTGGACCGACGCTGCTTGAAGCCATGGACGCACTCGTGCCGCCTGAGAAGCCGACCAACCTGCCACTTCGCATGCCGATCCAGGATGTATACAACATCACCGGAATCGGAGTAGTGCCAGTTGGAAGGATAGAGACAGGAGTGCTAAAGACCGGAGACAAGATCATCGTAGTCCCAGGCCGCGAAGGCAAGGGAGTCTCAGGAGAGGTCAAGACGATCGAGATGCACCACGAACAGATACCCGAAGCAGAGCCCGGAGACAACGTCGGACTCTCGGTGCGTGGCATCAACAAGGGAGACATCGCGCGCGGAGACGTACTCGGAAAATCCGACAATGTACCCACAGTAGCAAGCGAGTTCACTGCCCAGATCGTCGTGCTAAACCACCCGACAGTCATCACGATAGGATACACACCGGTGTTCCACATACACACCGCGCAGGTAGCCTGTCAGATCACCAAGATCGCGAAGAAGCTCAACCCGGCAACTGGAGAGACGCTCGCTGAGAACCCGGACTTCATCAAGAACGGCGACGCAGCGATAGTCCAGGTAAAACCTATGCAACCGATGTGTATCGAGAAGCAGAAGGAGATACCTCAGCTCGCCAGGTTCGCTATTCGTGACTCTGGAGCCACAGTCGCAGCCGGAATGTGCATCGACTTGGTCAAGAAGGAGATGAAGTAAAACCAGAAGGGAACAATTTTTTATTTTTATTTCATCAACAAACAGATGTTATCCGTTTGGATAACGCTTAGGGAACCAAAAATTCCCTGTGCGAGAGCACACACTAAGTTGGCGTATGCCAGCTAAGACATAGACAAAACAACCCCGGTGACCGAAGACGGACATCGAACCACAACCATGCCCAAAGCAAGAATCAAGCTGGCCAGCGTCGACATCGATAAGGTCAACCAGACCTGTGATGCGATAAAAGACATAGCTGAGAAAACAGGCGTGGAGATGCGTGGACCTATTCCTTTGCCCACTAAGAAGATGAAGATCACCACTCGCAAGTCTCCTTGCGGAAACGGCACAGCCACATGGGAGAGATATGAGATGCGGGTGCATAAACGATTGATTGATCTTGGGATGGATGAGCGCGCTCTTCGCCTTGTCATGAGAGTGCCGATCCCCGAAGGATTAAACATAGAGATTGAAATGATAGAGTGAATAAGAGTTCTGATCGAAGATTGGTTGAATGATTACCGCAGTCCAGTATGTTTTTAAGTCACCACCACGTTTCAGGACCATGCCCTTAAACAAACCACATGGTCGCCGGCGCACGCTGACTGATATCATCCTTGAAGGGGCATCATTTCTCAAAGAGGCGGCAAAGACAGGGATCTACGCAGCCAATCCCATCAACGATGCCTATCGGTTCGGATCCTCTGCAGCGATCCTCTTCAAGTCAGGTGTGTCTTCAATTGCCTCCTGCGCTCCAGCAGTCGGCTCCAAGAGCCTGAATGAGACAGTCTCTGAGGGATTGAAATTATATAAAGACCATCTAAAGCAGGGTAGCTTCCTAGGCGGAGAGAACTCGCGCAACGTGCTTCTCTATGGCGGATTATTCGCATCAGGGCTCCCAGTCTATGTCCCGCTGCTGGCAAGCAGGTTCGCGCTAGGCTTCACTGCGCACGCCTGCAAATCTGCAGTGCGGCACGCTTCCACGTATGCCCCTATACCGGACGCCTGGAGACAGAGACTGGACGAGATGCTCGGAGACGACGAGAACTTCCGCAAGAACATACTGCCTCCTGTGCTGGAAGCCGCGATAGCACTGAAATCTTATGGGGGAATAGTGTCCAGCAAGTGGGTAGCGGGGGCAGTCGAATCCATCGGTTCATACATCAAAGGATCCAACGAGACAGGAGCTCGGGCTTTCCTTGGCAACATCATATCAAGACCGGCAAGATTCATCAAGACCATGCTAGCAGACTATCTATCCTTCAGTGTCGCAAAAGGCGGCCTTGTCAAGGCCGAATCCCTAGACGAGAAGATCAAGCGCTGGTCTGACCCCGCCACCGCTGCCGAGCATCCGATAGTCGGAAACCTCGTGGCAGGCAACCTGGGGTATTTCGCGAGAGCAGAGTTTGCAAATGACCTTAAATCAAGCGCTGTCCAGACACTTGTCGAGACCAAGGACGGGATAGTAAAGGCGATCGACTCGGTCATCACACCGGACAACATATCAAACGCGATCTCAAGCGCAGGCAACGCGGTGTCTTATATTTTCGATGGCAGGCTGGTAAATGACGTAAGCAGACTCCATAACTACCTCTATTCAGGTGATGCCCTAAGGGACGCGAAGGAGCAATGCATACGGCGCGGCGAAGGGTTCTCTTCTGATATGAAGTACTCAGCGATCCTCTTGAAACAGATCGCATTGTCCAACCTCGGGGACGCGGCAGACTATCTCCGGATCAATCCGAGCGAGAGGTACGCTATTGTCATCACAGGGAGCAATGACACCTTCATACAAAACATGGAGATCAACGCCATCTCGGAGCTGGGAAAGCAGGGCGTTGAGCAAAGCCACCTCATACTCCTGAAGGCTCATAATATCTCTGAGGATGCGATAAGGCAGGCTTTCAAGGAGACTGGGCAGAAGATGGATTGGAACGACAAGCTCGTGACGCTGCTATTCGCACACGGACAGCAGAATGTAGAATTGGTCGATGATGGCAAGATCCCCCAATATAAGAATGAGAGCTATGCTTTTATCGAGAGGACTGGGGAACAGTTCACCGAAAGAGATCTTCGCGCGGCGCACAAGCTGGTGCCCCGCGGCTTTGGAGTCACGATAACGACGCCGTGCCATGGGGGCACGTTCGCCGGCGGGTCGACGGAGAATATCTATGTCATAACTTCAAGCGCCAGTGAGGCGGCATGGAGCACGCACAGCGGAAAGGATTTCACGATCCGTATGCTAGAATCAGCGAAAGGAGCCAGCGGCATATACGACTACGTGAAGGATCCGATTGGGCTATGGCGGCTCGCGCAGAGGGCGGCCTACTCGCATAACCAGAACTCGATCAGGGACCAACGTCCACAGGCAGGATTCAACGGCCGTAGCGACGACGTAAGAAGGATGGGCAACTAATAGTCCGTCTCTGTCGACCCTGAATCTGTTCAAGTCCAAAATTGGTTCACACATTCTTTAAAACAGGCATTTCTTCCTAGT
>JBBSWF010000036.1:0-12588 GCA_038046365.1 Nanobdellota archaeon | reverse complement strand
AGCGAGCGCCCCGAGCCCCGCAGGGCGAGCATGCCCCCGGTGTTGAACGAAGAGCAACAGCGACATCGTGACTCACCGGGGGTGGGCGCTCGCAATTGACATGTTTCGGAAGAAAAAAACCGAAAAATAGGATGGTTATCTCCTCCATCTTTCATAGCAAGGAAAGCACCTGAAACAGTTGTTGAATGTGATATTCAGGTCAGGATTCCAAGCGGGCTCAAGATGCGCTCCGCATACGCATTTTCCGGCGCATTGGGTCATGTGTCCCTCGTTTTATGGGTCTTCGACATTTTATACCATCCCCATCTGCCTTCCGCAGTTGTAGCATCTCCCTTCCTCTAGATCGTATGGGTCGTTGTAGATCAGACAGTTCTTGCATCGTATCATTTTGTCATCCCCCCACTATCCGCATCGGTTTTCCGCAGTGCCATTCTTCGGCAGGATTCAGTGTCGGCTTGTAGTCTCCACATACTACACATTCGACGTATGTCATTTTCAGCACCCCCTAGTTCCATCCGCAGGAGCAAAGGCAACACAGGGCATCATCATTTTGATGCAGGCGGTCTCCACAGCTTCTGCACCGCCTGTTTGTCAGCGGTCCTAGTCCTTCGAGTTTCTTCATTTTCGCACCCCCCCTATTTCACTCATCCTAACAACGGAGAGACCAGAAAGAACATGATAAGCCGGGCGATACGGATTCTAGCCATATGAACCCGGGGGCTCGTTAATATTTAAATACTTCAAACACTATATAATAGACCAACGATGACCGGACTCTCCAAGATCGTAAAGACACTATTCCTCGCAGGAGCCATATGGCTAGGAGGGCAAGTAACGCCTGGGTACGGGCAGGAAATAGCGAAGGCGGAGACTGGGACGGAGCAGACTGTCAAACATGATCATTCCGCCAAGTTCTATGAAACCAATTATTCTTCAAAGGGCATCAAGAATTTAGAATCAGAATTGAAAGACCACCCCACAAGCCAAGGGTATGTTAGGTTGAGTGATTTGTATTTTGAGGTTAAGCAAGGTCAGAAAGCTGTTCGGGCCTCTAAAGAAGCAATTTCTTTGAATCCTAACGATTGGCAGGGGTATCATAATGTGGGGGCTTACTTCCTTGATATAGGGAACCTGACCGATGCGGAATCCTATTTCAAGAAGGCTATCCGTTTCGCACCCCAATCTGCCATTTCACATAGTTGTTTAAGCGTTGTCTACGCAAATCAGAAAAGACTGAACGAAGCACTTTCTGAAGTTAACCTAGCTCTGTCTATGGACCCCTCTGATCCGAATTCTATTAACACTAAGAACTCTGTTTTGAAAGACTTAGCAAATAAGTAAATCTTATATGTGCATATTTTTCTAGGAAATACTATGAAATCGTTATCCCTATGCGTTATTGTTTTCGTTCTATTGACGTTATTCTCTACTCCTGTCGCTGAAGCGGTTCAAGGACGGACATACACCTCTAAAGATGCTAATCAGAACTTAAACTCTAACCAACCATTCCAAGGGCAGGCCAGTGAGCCTATAACTGCCCAACATCCAAGCGGGAACACCGTTAATGTCCCTCAAGGGTCAGACATAGCCAACCAGAACGGCGATTTCTCCGCCTCCCAATCCTCAGGCGCTACCACCCCCGGCGGCGTCTCCATAGGCCCAGCGACTGATCTCACTTCTAAGCAGAACGGCGACTTGGAAGCCAAAACTGCTAACACAGTCAAGACTCCTACATCACAAGCCAACAAAGTCACTGACCTCAAAGTAAGCCAGGACGGAAAGAGGTTTTCCACCGCCCAAGCCGAACAGATCCAGGCCAAGACAGCATCCAAGATCACAAAAACCAAGAACGCCATCAACTACCGGCAGACTGTCGATGATATCGAGATCGAAGAATCGGATGGCTTCGACTCCGCACCGGCAACGCAAGGATCGAGCCAGCCCTATCTCTCCTCAGACAACGCAGACAACATTCACCAGTACCAGGACGGGACAATAACGATGGACCGGGCAGACGAGCTCCGGCTATCCAGCCAGGACCCGAGACAATCTCCATCATCAAGGCCGTTCCTCTCAATGCAAAGAGGCAGCCAGATCAAGCTCGATCCGCAGGGAGAACTCACAGCAAAATCCTTCCAGTCACTCACTCTATACCAACAATCAAACACCCCCGCCCTCCAGAGCAAGAACGGCAAGAACCTCAAGATCAAAGTGCCAGGGTTATCGCCGTCGATAGAACTCAACCAGAGACAACCATTGCCATTCTCGCCCAACAAACTCCTAGAAACAATACTCAAACTATCAAACCTGGATCTACAATTGCAGGAAGCAGAGGAACTGACCTACCAAGGCATCAGGAACACCAACCCAAAATACCTCACAAATGACCTACGAAACAAAGTCTACCACATCCAACAAGCTGATGAAATCTCCATAGGCAACTTCAAAGCGACCAACATCAAAGACGCCACCATCCTAATCAACAGCGAGACTAAGATATTTCAACCAGACGCAGCGGAATTGAACATCACCCTAGACGGAAGACCCATCAAACTCACCACGACAAGCAGGGACAACATCCTTCAACTAGAACCGCCAAAAGCCCTCACCCAGCCACCACAAAAAAGGACAATCACCATCCAAGGCATTACCCTAGAATTCCCACTCACAAATAACATCTCAGACATAATCGAATCATCCAACCAGACCACACTCACCATAACGCCGGAGAACGGGCTTGAGTGCGCTAAAATCCAACCTGTGGGCGCATATACCTACAAGACCGCGAACATAAAACAAGTCTACACAATCGCCATCACAAGAAACCCTCACAAGATATGCCTCAAGAGGACCCAAGCGCAATCCTTCCCGGGGTGCGACGAGTGCACAACAGCGGACTATACACAAAATAAAATCACGAGCCAGGGTACGCAAGAATACAAACGCTACCACTCCATCGGCCAGAGACTCTCATCCTTCACGACCCAAACAAGGATAGACCCACACCTCGCGGCCCAATCCGAGATGCAACTCGACAAGAACCTGGAGCAGATCAATAAACTCACAATCACGTCAAGGCAGCACAACTACAACCTAAATCCGGACAACTTCTTCACAATAACAGACAAGACATCAGACCAGCCAAGGAGATACCTGAAACTCCAGCCAACAAACACGGAACCAAGCGACAACATAATCGACCAACTCATCACCATCCCATTCCCTCCAGCATACCAAACACCAAAACAATGGATGCAGACCACAAAAGACGGGCAGCCAAGGATCAGGATAGTTGAACCCGGGAACCCTCTCCAAGAATCCCTGCTAAAAGACCGACAAGACCGGATAAAACAGACAACGGTGATCGGATGAAAAAGAAAAAAGAAGGCCAGGCGGTCATATTCCTAGTAATCAGTATGATCATAATACTCGCGCTAATATATCTCTTCCTGCCATCCAGACTGGCAAGCCAGGAACAGCAATCAGACCCTCTGACCCAGTTTGTCACATCATGCCTGCATCAGGCAGGCACAGACGCGATAAAACACGTCGCGGCGACAGGCGGGACAGCACAACAAAATGAACCAGCGCAAGTCCCGACAATCCAAGAAATAGAGAAAGCGGTCGCGAAACAGACAGAGCGACTGCTGCCAAGATGCTACGACGGGTTCAAAGCTCTAAGCCAGCAAGGCATACAGATGCAAGCAGAGCCGCCGGCAATCACCGCCTTGATCTCCCAAGACTCGGTCTACCTCACTCTAAAACAAACCATTGCGATGACACAAAACGGGAAGACTATGACATCAGGCCACTTCGTTACAGAGATAACCGCATCGCTAAAAGAATCCATCGACGCGGCAAGATCATTACAACAACACAAAGAAGAAATAGATATCACGTCGCTCATCCAAAACAACATCAACGCGACGTTCTTGACCACAGACAAGTCTTACGCCATCATAGAATTCCCGATAAATGGCGTGCCTGAGCCTGGGAGATGGTGGGTGCAGACTCAATAAAGAAACCGGGGGCCCAGACGCGTCTTATCCAGTGACCCCATTAATCAGATCCAAATGCCCTTTTAGGGCAATATAATCCTCTTGAGCCCGCAGAGCAGCATCATTGAGCCTCGTGTCAGCATATGTCGGGATCGGCATACCCTTGTCTAGATGATACATGATCTCATCTAGCTGCGTCGAAAGCCGCAATTCCCACCGATCAAACCCTGTGAAAAAGCGGTTCATCATTCGGTTAGCCTCCATCTCCTTGACCGCGCCATTGCTTGGCGGCTGATATAAGATGTTCCCATCTATTCCTAAACACTCTCCGATCTTTATCGTCGAAATCCTATCGAACTCTCCAAGCGGCGCAGTCTGAGCGGTATCACTGACATTACTTACCTTGTAGAACGCCCCTGAAATCTTCGTGTAACAACTAGCTGTCAAGAAATCATCTTTCATCGCCAGATCATGGATCAAGATCGCCCTTAGGCGAGTGAAGACAGACTCGGGGTATTTTTCTACTCCATGAGACTCCAATAAGCCACAATACACTCGGCCTAACTCCGTCGCATCTACTCGCAAACAATCAAGGTCCAAGGAATCAGCATATCGGGCCGCCTTCTCCACCCACTCAGGATTTGTGTAACCATCCATCTCAAATATCACCGGACGGACCTTAGCCGGCCCGACAGCTTCTGTCAACAATTTCAATGCCACCGCGCTTGACATCCCCGGCGCTCCAGCGCCATCAACACCAGGACCTACGCTGAACAAAACATAGTACCCATTCTTGCCTTTCTCGGCCAGCAAAGAATTAAATTGGGCAATCAACTTGCTTGTCAACTGCCCGAAATCCTTGCTCTTGATGTGTTGCTCGAAATCCATCTTATACTCCCGTGCAATCCTCGCACTGCACGCGCCTAGTGCGATCTATCTCCGCGTCGATCTTGCGCGATAGGCGGTCTGGCTTTATCGAAGCGGTTATCTTCTCGATGACCTTACTTACTTGGTCATACGACGAGGCATACGACACTTCTTCACCATACGTCCTTGCGATGTCGACAATCGCCTGCCAGTCTTTATACTCAGGCAGATTCTTTGGCATGCCTCCAGCATGGCCGATCTTTAGCACGGATAGCCTCTCTTGCGCCGCAGATAACAACCGCTCATAGGATTGATCCGAGCTTACACCATTGCCTAATCGGCCTCTCTTCACTGCATGCTGCAGGTAAGTCTTCAACTCCTGCATTTGCGCCGGCGAATACGCCTTTCCATATCCTGTTTCTTCATATGTCATAGCACACCTCCTACCCCATTGCAAAATTCCGTGAACAATTGCGGAGCATATTCTTCATATCCTCCTGCCGGGGTGATGATAATCTTTGGAATATCTTTGGAAGCCCTCCCCACAATCTCTCCAATCTCTCTGAAGTACTTCTCCTCAACACACTGCAATCCGACACTGTCAAACGCATAGAGATTCGTTCCAAACGATACGATCAAAAGATCAGCGTCCTTAGGGATCTCCTGCACAGCACTTCTTAAGACTTCGATGTACCGTCGACCATTCAATCCAGGCTCGATGTTGAACTGGACGCTGTTTTCTTGAGACGCGCAGTATTCCCGATAATTGATTGTCGGATCAACAAAAGGATTGGTCTGGATACCAATCAATTTGATGTTATTCTTGCCCAAACAGATCTGGGTCGTGCCGTCTGCAAATGAAGCGTCCAAATCGATGATCGCGGCTTTCTTGCCTTGTCCAGCCATGTACACCAGTAGGGCCGCTTCTGCGTTGAAATAGCCCCTAGTCGATGTGGAATGGTTCGAGACCACGCCAGGTATTGCGATCACCAGGCGGTCTTTCAATCGAGACGCCTCAAACAAGACCGAGGGGGCCTTTTTTATGTATTCAAATATCTCCTCGTCTAAGGGAAAATCATAATCATCGATCTGCTGAACCGTTTGAGATTCGCGGGATCGCTCAAAGAGCAATCTCTGCAACTCGACACTTGGATGGACGGCAGCTATCTGATCAAGAAAGATCCTGGTCGGATTATGTATCCTAGCTCCTTTCGACTCCAGATAGCTAGCTATGCGCGCGAAAGCGATTGAAGGGAACGTCTCAATCGGAAATTTGTCCCCGTGCGCGACAACCGTGAAATCGACACTAGAATGGACTGGCATGGCCCCAAGCTCCAGATACCCCTTTGGGAACTGCCGCAGACCTTCTTCAAGAATCTCTTTTTTGAGCCTGAACCCCAGCCCATGCGATTTTATGCCGAGCAGACCCTCTATGATATCCTTCTTGTCAGGATACGCTTGCGCAAGCAGACTGCAGAAGGACCTAAAATACAGCTTATTGCCGCAGTGAGTGTAGCTGCGGACCTGGTCCGCGGTCAATGAACCTCTCTTCTCTGAATATGCCGCATACAGATTCACCAATTCATTCGTCCTTGTGGCTTTTAGATCCAGGCCTGCGTCGCATCCCACGAGTTCCTCGACATTATCGGCGCTCTTGCTCATGGGACTAATGATGTGTTTCATATTATATAGAACCTTTTCTCATTTTTTGGGCATAAAATGAGATAGACTTATAAATAGAAATCCTATATTGACCAATATGTCAAAGGGCATTGATAAGAAAGATTGGAACATCATGTACCATCTCTGCCAGGATTCAAGGACAAGCCATACCCGGATAGCAAAACTGGTGGGCCTTAGCAAGAACGCGACTACATACAGAATCAACCGATTGATGCAAATCGGCATCATCGCAGGTTTCTTCACCATAATCGACATGCGGTTGCTTGGCGCGACATCTTACACAATCTTGTGCAGAGTGAACAGGATCAGTCCGGGATTCATCAGATTCCTAAAAGATCACCAGAATATCATCGTAGTCGACGGTTTCGTCGGAAAATGGAACATGATAATCGAGTTCGCATGCAAGGACACTTTTGCGATCTTCAATTTCCTATCGGTGCTAAAGACCAATTACTCCGACATCATAGACTCATATGAACTGCATCCAGACCTGGAATGGTTCATGATCGAGCAGCTGCCGGTGGAACTAGTGAAAGAGAAGAAAGTACCGCGGAAGGCAGAGACAAATCATGTTGAACTAGATAACGCAGAACGGATATTGCTCTCTGAACTTAACAAAAACAGCAACGCTCCTCTTCTAAGACTAGCCGAGAGATCCGGCCTGCACTACAAGACGGTCGCAGCGAAACTGAAATCCTTGAAGGAAAAAGGGGTCATAGTGAAATTCACCACAAATATCTCCTTGTATGAACTAGGATACCGTGTCTATGTAGTACTATTAGACTTTCGGAATCTTTCAGCGACAAATGAACACATGATAAAATCATTCTTAGCTTCACAGACCAATATAAGGGCGGCTTTCCTTAGCGCGGCAAAGCCAAGAATCTTCATCTACCTCGCAGTGAAGGATTCAGACGAGCTTGGAGACTTCCTGTTAAAGGTCAATGAACGATTCGGATCCAGCATATTGGACGAAGAGATCCTATTGAGCTCAGATCAATGGAAATATGACCTGTTCCCTGACGGGATACTGATGTGACGTCACTTCCCGACCTTAACCATAAAACCCTCTCTAGCGATAGGGATGATCCTGACTTTCTGGCCTTGCTTCATCTTGAGCTGATCAGCCAGCTCAGACGGCACGCATACGACAAGGCTCTTGCCGCTCAAAGTGACCGTCCTGACAAAACCAAAAGAGAATTCCTTGAGCTCTTCAGTCCGATCACGCATCGCGTGGGCCTGGTCTTCTGTGAAGAATACCTCACCGCACTTCTTGCACTTCAAAGCCTCGACATCGTGGAGCGGGCAGCCTATCTCGTACTCATACCTAGGCAGCAGCACGCTCTCCATGGGGAGGTCGCACTTGACACAGCACCATCCGTCCTTTATCTTGCCACGAGCCATCTCTTCTTACCTCTCACAAGATATGCGGTCACCACACGATGCACATCTCCCCGGACCGTATATATGACTATCAAGGAGCACTCCTCAAGCACAAGGCTGTGGGCATACCTCATCTCGCCATCCACAGCATTCTTGAACTTCAATTCGCCGTGCTCGACACAACGCCTGACCAGCTCTTCAGAGAGCCCATCCTGCGCCATCGCCTGCATCGCATGATCGCTTATCTCTATAATCATGATAGTTCCCTTATTTTATAAGGATTTCGAAAATCCTCAGAGAACGTATCGCACCGATCAGCTTCAATCTTCCTATACGGCGATATATACTGATTGATATTACCAATTTGTCCCACCAAACCCCACTCCTTCTCAATTTTCTTGTTAAACCGCCACGACATAATAGGGAGCATAGTGACTAAAGAGTCACAGAGGGACAATCAAAATGACAGGATACGGCGGCGGTAAAGGAGGATGTGCAGGGGGATCGTGCTACGGCGCAGGAAGCGCAAGCTACGGAAGAGGCAGCGGCGCGACAAGTTACGGAACAGGAAGCTCATACGGAAGAGGGACAGCAAGCTACGGATCAGGAAACCGATCATCAGCATACGGAAGCAACACTCAGATGTACGGCAAACTCGGCGCATCAAGCATCTACGCGCAAAACAGCGGAAAGCCAGCCGGACTATACGGAAAATCGCAAGGCCTCAACACAAAAAATGGCCTCTACTCAACATCGGGCGGGATGTCCCCATTCTTGATGGGACTGATGAAGGGGTACCAGAACGCGAAGAACAACACCGATGGGACAAAACCCTACAAGACCGCGCCAAGACCCGACCAGCCAGACCAGAAATACAACCCTGGAAAAGACAACCAAGACCCGCGCGAAGACGAACACAAATGCCCAAGATGCGGCGGATTCAGCCTGTTTGGAGCGGTATGTCCGCCATGCAAGTGAACCTCGCGATACGGCGGACCTCGTCTTGACTGATCGACGAATATCAATCAAAGAAGAACTACCATGAAATAAAAAATGATCCGGAAAGGGCACTATGGGTAAAACCCATGTCTGTGGAAATCCATCACTTCAATCATATCCTCGATCCGCATATCCGGGCGCAGTTCACTGAACCCATGCCCCGGAGAGGCAACCAGCCCGGCTTTTTTGGCACGATTCCTGGACCGCCTCAGATTATCAAGACTGAATCGGGGTTGCATCGGTTCCCTGGCCTGGAATGATCTCGAGGGAGTAGACGCATCAATCGCTTCTATTGAGACGATATGCTTCTCCACCGGAATGTTCAGCAGATCGACATAAATATCCAGCGTGAGCGCGCCCCTTGGACCTTCACCGCGGTATCCTTTGGTCATGCCATCGACGCGGACTAGCTCTCGTGACGAGGCATCCAAGATAAGATAGACACAATCATGCGCCCGCTGATCACTGTCGGACTTGAATCCGTGTTTGAGCTCCACCACAGACAAACAATGATTGATCCTTCCAGTGAAAAACTCCTTTAGATAATCGAGGCACTCAAATGTGGTATCTCCAACACTCTTCCGCGATTCGTAACCCTGCGCCGAAAAGACAGGCGTTTTTCCCTGAACCAATTGGACCACATTGCGGGGATCCTTCTGGAAAATCTTCAGCAAGGCTCTGTCAGTGAAGACAAGACCCTTGCCAGCACCATAAGGTTCTACTGCAAAACCACACTCGACCAAGCCAGGGAAGTGCTGTCCAGATAGCGCTATTGCCATATGATCCGCGCCGGCAAGCTCAGCACCATCATATCCAGTCAAGGGACTCCAAGACCCGTTCTTCTGGCTCGCATCAATATACTTCATGGCCAGGCGTTCCCATTCTGAACGGCCAAGAGTGCACCCATAATCTGTGTCCTTGCCAACCGCTCTGAAATCCCGTGGCTGATACATTGACTTTAGCGCTTTCATGAAGATCCCTCCAAACATCTTGATAGACGAGAGAATCCGGGTCGATATAAAAAGGAGACTGAGAAATGTACTTCTTTTCAGTATTCTGAAGCGGCACCGTGCCCCACAAACCTATAAATAGGGAAATCTGGGAAAAGAGCTGGATGGCAGCCTTAAGACCACTGATTGCGCTCCTATTATCATTAGTCCTCTTACACTCCGCCGCAGCCATTACCTGCGGAGACGCACTCGCCAATCCGACGACACTCACAGCCGACCTCACCTGCCAGGGCGACGGACTTACCATAAACGGAGCAAAACTCGACTGCGCAGGACACACAATCAAAGGCACAGGACTCGGCGCAGGAATCACCGCAAACGGCCTGAGGCCGGAACTATCGAACTGCGCTATAACAGGCTTCGACACAGGATTGATTCTCAACAACACAAAAGAAGCCTGGATCGCCATCACGACAATATCAAACAACAACATAGGCATCGCCGCAAGCCACGACACAGCCACGACGATAGTCACGACAAAGATAGAATCCAACTCGATAGGCGCGTACCTCGACTACTCGAGCATAGACACTCAATCAGCGACCTTCTCACGCAATATAAACGACGTGATGATATCCCCCGCACAGATAGGGAAGACACCGCCGACCACGGCCACTCCAAGACCTCTCAACACCCCGCAACGACCCACGCCGGAACAAGCAGAGATAGTCCGGGTCATGCTCAAAGAACCCACACAAGAGATACTCAATTTCGCCAGGACAACGCCCTGGCAAGCCACAGCAGGGCTGCACGCGGTCGCCGCAGGAAAGAAAGCCACACTCTTCAAAGACCGCACACAGATAGACATAACGATCAGGGCACAAAAAGACACAAAAGACCTCAAAGTCATCGAATACATACCAAAAGAGATCGCGCCATCATCAAAGACGATAATCTCCTCGGCACCGAAATTCGAAGTCGTGGACGAAGACCTCACCATACTCTTCCGCCTCGGCGACGTCAAAGCAGGCACGGAGAAGAACATCACATACACGATAGACCACAGACTCGCGCGAGACCTGGCGGTCGGGCCATTCACGGTGATATCCATAGTCGAAGAGATCAGCCCGGAACTCGAAGGACTGGTCGCGCTAATGAGCGTGCTCTTCGCAGGGATACTCGCGCACTACCAATACCTGCGAAGCAAATCAGGCAAATCCTCGAACGTAGCGTTATACACAGCCATGTACATAATCGCGCTAGCATGCACGACGATACTCGGATACATCCAAGCCACGCTCGAGCTGCCGCCCAAACCCACAGCCTACACGCTCGCGGCGATACTTCTTGGCGCGATAGGCGCGATAATGTGGGAGACACACGCCATCAAGAAAGAGCTCACGCAGAAAAAAGAGACGCCGACAAAGAGCAAGCGCAAGGGGAAGAAAAAGCAGGAAGAGAATCCCGAATGAGCAATCTCATCATCATCCGAGGGCCGCTAGGCGTCGGAAAGACCACAATATCGAAACATCTAGCCGAAAGGCTCAAAGGCATACACATCGCGATAGACAAAGTCCTTGAGAAACACGAACTCGACAAAGTCAAAGGAAGATGCATACCACTGCAGAACTTCATCAAGGCGAACAAACTGATACTACCTGAAATCAACAAGACTCTCGCGAAAGGCAAGAGCGTGATAATCGACGGCAACTTCTACCACAAAGGGCAGATCACGCACCTGCTGAAGAACGCCACACAAAAAGGGACTGTCCTCACACTCACCGCGCCGATCAAGACCTGCATCAAGAGAGACAGCTGCAGAGCAAGGACATACGGAGAATGCGCGGCACGAGCAGTGCACAACCTAGTATCGGGAATCAAACACGGAATCACGATAAACACTGAATGCAGGACGATAAATCAGACAGAATCTAGAGCACTCTCCATCATCCGTAAACAGCGCTGATCAAGACGCAGGCGGACCATTAACACTCTTATGAAACCTTATGTCGGGGTGACTGGCGAACTCCTTCCAGACAGAAATCCTGTCTATCCCACCTTGAGCAATTCAGAGAAAGCACATACTCGCTCTTCGAGAAATCTACTCTCCAAACTATCACAACCTTGCTCACTGTGTAACCTGGCAACTGACCGATTGAACGGATACGACAATCGCTTTGTTCTGTCTATATCGTACATGGATTCTCCCCTACCTTGCCACAGCCTTTGACAATCCTGGATCATAGACTCTCTGATCTCCAAGTCTAGGCGCTTATTAATCGATTCAACACGGATATCCATACCGCCGACCTTCTTTGCCCAATATGAATCATTCATGCACCAGGCCTCCGGGAAAGGGTATACCGTGATCATGGCATGGATCCTTTTCATGGTCGGACCATGGCGATACACTCGAATCTGAGGCAACGTAAGATTCAGTTCACCTGGCCAATTGTACACATGCCTAACTGACATCTCCCTGCACTCAACCTTAATCGATGCCGGATCTGAGATATTATACCTATTCTTCAGATCAGTCGGCCATCCATGCTCTTTAATCTCAATAGCGGATAATGAACCGCTCAATCGCGATTGAACAGCAGCCAGATCATCCAAAGAAGTGGCTGGCACTGCTGGACACACATAAAATGACCTTAGGGATTACCGCAAAATAATATGCCGGTTTAGTTTGGTTTGATGGTGTAATT
>JBBSWF010000035.1:0-3626 GCA_038046365.1 Nanobdellota archaeon | reverse complement strand
GAAGATAACAGCAAAACCGCAGCTTAGACCTCCAGAGGGGACTTTATAGTTACGAGATTATACGAGTCTCAAATCCAAACTCTCAAATAGTCAAGCTCGCAGATATTCTGAGATGAAGCTCCAGATAGGCGCTGACATCGTCCACGTCCCGCGTATTGCGTCCCTTCTCTCTAACGACACCGCAGTCGCCCGCACATTCAAGCCCGATGAACTCAGGGACAAAGACCCATCCCATCTCGCAGGGATCTTCGCGGCCAAAGAGAGTGTGTTCAAGGCTTTGGGCATCGCCCCTTCCTGGCTTGATGTCAAGATCACAAAGTCGCCAGATGGTAAGCCGTCGGCTTCTATCTCAAAGCAGCTCGGGCACGCAAAGGTCGTGGATATAAGCATAAGCCACGACGGCGATTATGCTGTCGCTTTCGTTATTTTAGAGATAGACTAAAAGCACGTCGATGGATTAGGCTCCGGTGAAAATGTCCATCGCCGCCTTCAGGCGAGCGCTTTCACCGTTCCCTGATTGAGCGACAGGGGGGACGTCCCTTACGGGGGATGTCGCTTATTGAGTATCAAAAGGAGCGCGAGCAGGTGGCGATGGCGAGTGTGACGAGATTTTCACCGGAGCCGATTGATTACGAAACCCTTAAATCCCCGGATTCCGATTTCCGGCATGATGAGATTCAATACTGTCAATGAGTTGCTCCGCTCGTTTCCATCAAGAGGCAGCTCGCTATGTGTCAGTTACAGGACAGACTTCCGCACGTTTAGGTTCACTTACAGTCAGGTCTATTACAAGGTGATGGAGTCCACACGGCAGCTCAAAGAGAACAGAGTCTGCAAAGGCGACGCTGTCATCATCTGGGCGCCAAACAGTCCTTCGTGGTTGTGTTCATTTCTTGCTATCGCAAGCGTCGGAGCTGTCGCGATCCCCCTGGACTTTCGCGGCTCAAAAGAGCTTGTCGAGAAAGTCGCAGAAGAGGTCAAGCCTAAGTTTGCGTTCATCGGCGACAGGATGCCTGATGTGTCTGTCCATTGCAAGATAGAGAGGCTCAATCCGATATGGGACGCTTCATTGGTCAATGAGGGGTCTGGAGTCCTCCCTGATCAAGCGTCATCTAGCCTGTTAGAGATAATCTATACAAGCGGGACCACAGGGTCTCCTAAAGGGGTCTTGCTCACAAACCGAAATGTGATGTCTAACGTCGCTAGCGCAATCAAGGGTGTCAGGTTGAGCCGCAAAGACAAGGTCATCTCCCTCCTTCCTCTTTCTCATATGTTCGAGCAAGTCGGCGGCCTCCTTATTCCTCTCGCCCACGGTTGCCACATAGTCTATCTCGAGCGGCTCAACCGCAGGAGCATTTTCTTTGCGATCGAAGAAGAGCGTCCGACTTTCATCCCGATCGTGCCGCGCTTGCTCGACATGATCCGGCACTCTATTGAGAACGAGGTGAAGCAGTCAGGCAACGATCGCATTCTGGTACGGATGAGGAGGCTATCGCGATCCATCCCGGGATCATTGCGCCGCATGGTCTTCCCAAAGATATGCAGGTTGTTTCCAATCAGTCGTTTCAGGTTCTTCATCTCTGGCGGCGCTCCTCTCGAGCAAGATACTGAGTTGTTCTTTGATGATCTGGGATTGCCGATCCTTCAAGGTTATGGCCTGACCGAGACGTCACCAGTGCTCACATTTAACTATCCGAAAGCCAGGAGGATCGGCAGCGTCGGAAAGCCGATCGAGGGAGTCGATATCCAGATAGCCGATGACAACGAGATTCTAGCTAGAGGCCCATCAGTCACAAAAGGTTACTTCAAGCGACCTGACAAGACTAGAGAGTTGTTCAGGAAGGGTTGGCTCGCTACTGGAGACATCGGCGCTTTTGATGACGAAGGATTCTTGTTCATCAAGGGCCGCAAGAAAGACCTTATCGTGACATCAGAAGGGATGAATGTTTATCCAGAGGATATCGAGTCGATCCTCAACAATATCCCTGGTGTCAAGGACAGCGCCGTCGTCGGCTTAAAGCAGCCTGGGGGCGAGCAGGTGCATGCAGCCCTGCTCCTGGACAAGACCGCAGGATCCCCAGACGCGATCATCGCCAAGGCCAATTCTCTGCTCCCTTCATACTCTCGCATCACGGGATTCACGGTTTGGCCTGAGCAGGATTTCCCGCGCACCACTACGATGAAGGTTAGGAAGTTCAAGGTGTTGGAATTCCTGTTAGAAAAGCATGCGACCGGTGAGAAGTCCGGCAAGACAATCACTTCATCTCCTTTGATCAGGATTATCTCCCAAGTCACCAGGCGGCCCATAGGTTCCATCCGCAATGGTTCAAACCTCACATCTGACCTCGGCCTCGGCTCATTAGATCGTGTCGAGCTGCTCTCGATGATCGAGGATGAACTAGGAGTCGGCCTGCCAGATGAAGTGGTAACCCCTAAGACCACGGTTAGTCAGCTAGAGAAGCTCATAGTGTCAAGGCCATCACCAGAAGAGCTCATCAAGTTCCGGCCCTGGCTGAATTCCTGGCCGGTCCGGCTAATCAGAGTTTTCTTGCAGGACTTGATCATCTTCCCAATCGTCGTGATGTTCACCCGCACAGCAGTCCATGGCAAGCAGAATCTGAGGGGCCTGCGCGGCCCGTTCATCATAGTCTGCAATCACTCAAGCCATTTCGACACGCCGGTCTTGCTTATGCATCTGCCGTTCCGATTAAGAGAAGAGGTCTGTCCTGTCGCGATGTGGGAATATTTCATAGTAAACGGTAAGCGCCCATTTAAGCAGTTCTTGATGGACAGGCTCTACGACCTCGCAGGCATCGCAGTCAATCTCATCCCTTTCCCCCAGACATCTGGTTTCGGCCAGAGCATGAAGTACGCAGGTTCCTTAGTCGACAAAGGATACAGCATCCTCGTCTTCCCAGAAGGCGCCCGCACTCTCGATGGCAGCATCCACCAGTTCAAGGATGGCGTCGGCATGATGGCAGTCAATTACAAGATCCCGATCCTTCCTGTGAAAGTCTCAGGCCTCTGGGAGACGCTCCCCCGAGGCAAGTTCTGGCCTAAGATGCATCCTTCAACGATCTCCTTCGGCGCTCATTTCATGGTCAAGAGCGAGGATTACAGGGAAGCCGCAAGAGAGATCGAGGAGGCGGTTAGGATATTATGAACCGATCATGAAAGTTTTATTTTAAACACATTAAGTTCTTGTTCGATTTGGGATAGCAGTCGTATAAGATCTGTGTGGTACTTGAAACCTTTGTCCCTAACTTCATTAAGCATCTCAATTTGACTCTTATGGTGTTCGTGGATACTTGCTTCCTGAGCTAGTGAAATCAATCGGTTGATAGTATGTATCTTATTGTTTGATTCTCCGACTAAACGTTTCAGCTTAGAGGTTGTGTGTTTTCTGAATCTAGACCTCAAGTGAATAAAATAAAAGTTTGAATCAAAATCAGAGATAGGGTATGAGGGAATTGAAGAGGGAGATTTATTTAACTCACTCATTTGTCCATTGCATTCACTTTCAATGAGCTTCAGCGAATGGTACATACTCTGTAATAAATCTTGTTGAAGATTGGTATTTGTATAGCTGATTTTGGCATTTTCTGATCTATTTTGTTGATCTATAG
>JBBSWF010000034.1:0-9956 GCA_038046365.1 Nanobdellota archaeon | reverse complement strand
GTATTCCCTGAACGAGCCCAGCCATCAGGCTGGCGAGTTCGGGAATACTGATACCCCAGTTACCTTTAAAAACAGGCCTTTTCTCCCAATCCTTGCTCCCGCACGCGAGGGTAACCACGTGCTTCTAAAGGAGCGGAGGAAGTGTATATGATCGAGATTGGGCGCGTCTGCGTCAAGATAGCCGGCCGTGATGCCGGTCTGAAGTGTGTTGTCATCGATATTCTGGATAAGACCTACGTCACCGTAGATGGTCAGGCCCGCAGGAGAAAGGCTAACATCTTGCATCTCGAGCCTACTCAGGACAAGCTCGACATCGGCAAGGGCGCGTCTCATGATGAGGTCGTCAAGGCGTTCGAGTCTCTCAAAGTCGACATCGCGGACCGCAAGCCTAAGAAGAAGGCTCCTGCGCCTAAGGAAGTCCGTGGTAAGAAAGAGGCCAAACCAACCAGTGAGAAGGCTCCGAAGAAGAAGCTCGACGAGAAGGTCAAGGTCGCTGACAAGCCAAAAGCAGCTCCCGCCAAGGTGGCTCCTCAGAAGGAGAAGCCGATAGCCGTTGCGGCGCAGTGATCTTTTGTTCTATCTTTTTTTCTTTTTATTCAGATTGGTTTTCCACTCAGAAATCGGATTATTTCTTCCCTCTCAAGTCATGCAGCTCGCTAAGGTCTAATTCAAAGGCTGCTGCCGGCATCCTTACTTCGAACTTGTCGAGCACCGATGGATTCACTTCCCCAAGGACCGCCACAACAGCCCCTTTCACTCTGCACACTGCGGACCGCCCTGGAGAGAATGCCTCGGAGAGCCCGCCGTATTGCGCTTCTTTCAAGTCAAGCGGCTCGTAGGTCACCGGCCCTACTCCGAGCATGGAGAATATAGTGTCAAGTGCTTGTCGCACTCGGGTGTAATCGGCGTCCGCGCTGCATATCACCGCTCCGCAATGTTCTCTGTCGAGCGCGTGGTCTTTCTTTCGCAGGCAGACTTCGCCGGTCTCAAACAGATTCTGGGGGTATTCGCGGTGCACGTTCTTTGATAGGGTATCCATCAGCACGGGCACAAGCCATGTCCTCAGGCAGGAGTAGGATGCGCTCATGTATTCGCTTATCTCTACAGTCCCGATATCAGCGCAGTTCATCTTCTCATATAGCAGTTCTTTGTTGCACAGCACTGCGGTCAGCACCTCTTGCATCCCGAGTCCCGCCAGGATATCGCGGACAGAATCGATCGTCCGTTCAATCGGCTTCACATCCCCGACAGTATAGGAGGTCAGCCCATGTGTCGGCAGTGAATTGTAGTCGGCCATTATAGCCACGTCTTCTATCAGGTCTATCGGGTGCAGCACGTCTGCCCTGTACGAAGGGATGGTCACTATCAATCCTTTTGTCCCGTCTTTCTTGACTGTGTGACGGGCTTTCTCGAGCAGGGATTTCACGTCTGATGTTTCGAACGCGGTCCCGAGCACTTTGTTGATCAAGGCGATCTCGAGTTTCACGTCTTCGCATCGGAGTGATGGAAAGACTGTCTTGTTTTTCCCATCCTTGACCGTCGCTGAGTTGATAGTGAATCCCCTCATCCATAGGGTATGCGCAAATATGTTCGCGCACAGTTCCACCGAAGCTGCGTCGGTCCCTGTGCACTCGAACATCAGGTCTTTGTCCCCGATTTCTATTTTGCCGAGGTCATTGCTGTTGATGATTGGTATCAGCGACAACACCTTCCCGTTGGCATCGACAAGAGTCGGATAAGTCTTGAACCCCTCAAGTTGCTTAGCATAGGCGATTCCAGTCGGATGTTCTTTTAGTATCTCCTCGGGAGTCATCTGTTTTGTAAAGCCTAGCGGCACGAACTTGATCCCGTCTGGCGAGACCGCCTTGTAGGTCACGGGGAACTTCACCAGGTCATGCCGATAGATCCCTATCGACACCTTCGCCCGTTTCATCCCGTAGGCGTCGCAGAATTTCTCTTGGAATTGGATGAGTTGTCTAAGGAAAACGTCAGTCACTCCCGGCCCTTTTGCTGAGAACACCGCTATGTGCGGCCGAACCGACTTCACGCTAGGGTCCACGATCACTTCATCTTTGGTCGCTGACACCGCAACTTTTGGAGTCCCGGTCTCAAGGCCCATCACGCTTCGCAGCAGCATCGCCACCCCTTCCGCGCTCCATAAGTATGGCTGGTTGGTGTCTTCGAGACTTATCCTCATCTCGCAGGTTTTTTGGTTGAACGAGTCGACTTCGCCTTTTGCGAATGCCAGCCATTCGTCTAGCTCATCAACAGTCACTGGTTTCCCTATGAGGTGGTGCAGATCGTTGAGTGTGACGTCGATTGTTGGCATATTTTGTACCTTCCGGGCGTTTCTGGATTGACGTTTGTGATTTTCTTGTTTGTTGCGGTTTGTTTATTTTTGTTTTCGATTGTCCTTTCGATTGCCCCAACTATTTTTCGCATCGCGAGTGCCCACAGGCACGAACGAGCGAAAAATCAAGGCATCTTTGCGTTGCGCAATACTTCCAGGTCGTGCGAGTATAGGTCCCTGATATCTTTGATCCCTAGGTTGAACATCCCTATTCGGTCTATTCCCATGCCCCAGGCGATCACGGGCACTTTCACGCCAAATGGTTCTAGCAGTTCCGGCCGGAATATCCCTGCTCCGCCAAGTTCTATCCACCCTAGTTCAGGGTGTTTAGCGTACAGCGCGACGCTGGGTTCTGTGAATGGATAGTAGCACGGCTTGAATTTGATCTCTGAGGTGTGGGCAAATTCTTCCGCGAACATCTGTAGCAGTCCTTTGAGGTGTCCGAATGTGAGTCCTTCCTCAACCACTATCCCTTCAGTCTGGAAGAAGTCGGGGAGGTGTGTGGCATCGATCACGTCGTACCTGAAGTTCTTGGTGATCCCGAAATATTTCCCGGGAATCTTCAGGTTTTTTGAAGCCAGCATCCTAGCTGAGCATGCTGTGCCTTGTGTCCGCAGCAGTGTCCGCTGAGATTTCAGCTCGTCGAACTTGTATTGCCAGCCTTTGCTTCCGGTCTTTCCGCCGTTCTCATGGCATTCCTTTACGGCCGCCATCACTTTAGGGTCGACCTTCATCGAGGATGGCTCTTTCACATAGTAGCCTTGGTGGATCTGCCTTGCTGAGTGGAATTGCGGCATGAATAGCGCGTCCATGTCCCAGAAGTCGTTCTCGACTAGCGGTCCGTGCATCTCTACGAATCCTAGTGTGGTGAACTTGTGTCTCACCATGTCAAGGAACGCTTTGTAGTGGTGCCGTCGTCCAGCGAAAACGTGCGGCACATTTGCGGACACGTCATAACGCCGCATCGGTTTTCCTTTCCATGTGCCGCGAGCGAGGTGTTCTGGTGTGATCCGGTCTACCACATAGCTTAAGTCTACCTTTGCCTTGCAGAGCGCCTCGCCAAGAGGGGTTAATGTATAAGTGAGGGTCTTGTCGAATGTGACTTCTATCATGTCTCGCCGGGCTTTAAGGTCAGGCAGCAGGTTTTTCTCTTCGAGAGTTAGAGTCCCAAGAGAGCGAGGTTTCTCGATGGTCGACAGGAATGTCTGCGCAGGGTAAGGTGATGAAAGCATCTTCTTGCCCGCGTCGGTTATTGTGACCATCCCATGGTCCAGGTTTATTGCTCCGGTCTTCTTGAGCAGGCCTAGGCATGCGTTGGCTTCAGCTGCGTCCAATCCCGCGGTTGGAGCTAATTCATTCATGGCAAGGGGCTTAGCAGATACCGCTTTCAAGAACCGTAGTTCCGGCAGCTGTTTTGTCATGTATTGCCTGCCGTTCTTCCCCAGTGATATTTTCTCGTCCGTAACTGCTCGCGTCTTGATGACTTCTTTGTTGTCGAGCCACATCATCGCCCGCAACACCTCGACGTCTTGCATCCCTGAAGCTCTTGCTAGGTCGAACTGATTTTTTCCCTTGAGCAGGTGGGGCACGATCGCCCGCTCTAGCGGGTGCAGTGTCGTCAGCAGTGTTTCGACGTCCATATGAGAAAGAATTGCCGGTTCTGTTTAAATAAATGGCGGAGAATATGGTGTAGTCAGTGTTTAGCGAACATTACTCTCTTGCGAATCGCTCATAGTTTCTTTCCACAGCCCCCTTTTCGGCTTCGTCCAAGCAGTTGGCTTTCGCCCTCTCAAGCCGCTCTTTGGAGAGGTATGCAAATTGATTGGCCCGATTCTTGATCTCTAGAAGCGCTTCGCGGCTCATGTTATGCATGCTGTGCGGCAGCCCGATCGGCTCGCTGTTCCATCTTGTACGGTCAACAAATCGATCTTCAGGTCGGGGAAGTCCAGGGTATAGTGGTTCTCTCTCTTCCATCCAGCGAAAAGCAGGCGTCCCAGGGTAGATCTCAAGAAGTCGTAGGATGGGATAATCTGATGGAAGCTCAAGCATCGTCTCGACAGTCTTGGATATGTCTTCAGGGGTCTCGTCAGGGTATCCTATGATATAGCCAGTGATAGTGAATACCCCATTGCCCCTCATTGAGTCGAGCGCTGCCACGATCTCCTCATCACTCATCTGCCCTTTTGGTCCGCGCATTATCTCCGCCCTTCTTTTTTCATGGGTCTCTATCCCGAAGAAGATTGATCGTAGCCCGGTCTTGGCCATGATCTCTGCTTTTACAGGCGTGAAATTGTGTACGGATGCTGAGCAGGAGTAGCTGATGTTCTTTCGCATGAGATAGTCCCCTATTGCGCCAAGCTCGCTTGCGCTGCGCGCCATCAGGTCGTCATCGTCAAACTTTATGCTCTCAAGGCGAGGCAGTCCTTTTTGTTCTCGTAGGATTGCGACGTATTCTATTGTCGCCTTGATGTATTCTATGCTGTGTTTTCGTATGCCTATGCCATGTATGAGCGGGGATGCACAGTGGTGGCAGATATTTTGGCAGCCTCTGCTGGTCATTATGTTTAGGAAGTTGTCGCTTATGCGACGATAGCTCGACGTTCGGACCTTACCTAGATATTTCGATGCGGTCCTCCATCCTTCGAACCCGATCGAGTCGAGATCGAGGAGATGTTGCGATGGCCTTCCGACGCCCTGTCCCGATCTTGTGGCTACCCCGGATATTCTCTCAAGCGATGATAACGATGGCAAACCGCATTTCATGACTGATCTGGCAAAAGCCCTCATCGAAGGTTCTGCTTCCCCTGCAAATGCGGCGTCGCAATAACGCAGTAGTTCTTGCGGCCTTGCGCTAGCGTGTGGCCCTCCGCATATCTTGATTGGCGCCTTGCTCAAGCAGTTTAGGATCCTCTCGCATTCAGGCATCGTGTCTGTGTATGCTGCAATGCCTAGTATGTCTGGGTTGAAATCAGCAACGTCTTTGATCAGTTGGTCTGTGCAGTCATCTCCACCCCCGGCATCTTTGTAGAATGAGCCGTCGAATAGGTCGGTCTCCAATCCTTCTTGGATGAGTATCGAGGCAAGTCCTATCAGCCCGGTTGGTGTCTCCTTGGCTCCTTTGAGGTTGATTCCTCGTGAGTGCGGCTTGACTAGCGCGATTCTGGGAGGATGCCTCATTTAGACGGTGAATTGGAAGGCCTATAAAAAGGTTTGAACAAAGACAAGAAAGCATATAACGACTCACTTTCCGGCCGGCTTCATATTCTTCCATGATTGGTTGAACATCTCTTCCATGGCGTTTGCGAAGAACGGAGTGTTCACCCATATTCCTATGTCGTAGGTGGGGTGCACGTCTGCGTCGTCCTGGGTCATGAATACTATTTCTTTCCCGTCAACAATTGCGAAGCGTGCTTTCGAATCAGTATGCCTCACTTCTGCGAAGTTGGCGAGTTCGTTCGCGACGGCCTTCGCGTCCTTTGTTATCTGTGATGCGATTCGGATGTTCACTCCTTTCTTCTTGAGCTTCTCAAATATCGGCTTGAACCCTTCTGCCTTGCGGATCAATCCTTGGGGAGTGGTCATGAGCACGACGCTTTTCTCTGCGTTGCGAAGTGCCAGTTCAAGGTGTGAGTAAATGTTTGTCCTTCCTCTTACCGCTCCGCTTAATTCAGTTGGATCTATTAATTCAACACCCTGAGTGTGCAGAGAGTTTAGCTCTTTGATCACGTCTGTGCTCTTTAGGTCTTCAAGGCGCTTGATGTGCGCATCGGCTTCTATCTTGGTTGATTTTTTGACTCTCTCAAGCACTTCGCTTGGCGGCACTGCGATGTATTTGATTGGCTTTCCAAGTTTCATGACGATGAATCCTCTTTTCTCTAGGGATTCGAGCACGTCGTATGAGCGTGAGCGGGGTACGTCTGCGATGTCTGAGAGCTCTCCAGCGGTAGAGACTCCACGAGATAGTAGGGCGGCCCATATCTTGACCTCGTATAGGTTCAAGCTGAAATATCGGCGAAGTTTTGCCAAAAACTCATCTTTGATTATCATTTTGTTCCTCCCCCTTTTTCCGTCGAATTTTCTGTCTGTGTATTCGACATCGCCTCCGACCGGATATTAATATGTTGCGGTTTCACCCTAGATAAGTGGGACTCGCTTCAATTTCGGTGGAGTGATGACATTTCGTGGGGCAAATCTACTATAAATATACTTTGGTTTTAACGCGCTTTTTGTCGGCAAGATTAATATATCGCGATCGCTGCGACAAGTGATATGGGTTTCATGTCGTCTGTTATCAAGCAGGCTAAGGAGGATCCTAAGAGGATCGCTTTCCCTGAGTCAGATGAGCCTCGCACGGTGAAAGCGGTGTGTCGGATAGTTAAGGAAGGCATCGCGGTTCCGGTTCTTATCGGGTCAAGAGAGAGGCTTGAAGGTGTATATCCAAAGAACACCAGCTCAAAGGTGGAAATTGTAGATCATGATGACAAGATAGTGTTCCGGTTCATCCAGAGGCTTCTTGTGATAAGAAAAGATAAAGGCCTCACTTATCCGCAGGCAAGAGAAATACTCAAGGATCCAATGTATCTCGCTGCCATGCTTCTTGATGCTGGCGACGTCGATGGCGTGGTGTCAGGCGCTGCTCATCCGACTGCGCATACATTGAAGCCAGCGTTCGAGATCATAGGTTCCCCTAAGAATGACCGGAAAGCCTCCAGTTTCTTCGTGATGCAAAAAGAGAAGAGGATTTTCTTCTTTGCTGATTGCGTGATAAATCCCGACCCGAGTGTTGATGACCTCGCCAACTTCGCTGTGAAGACTGCAGAGAGCGCGATCTCATTCAATATCAAGCCCATCGTTGCGATGCTTTCTTTCTCGACTAAGGGTTCGGCTTCCCACCCGATGGTCAGCAAAGTCGCTCAGGCATCAGATATCGCCAAAGCTATGTGCCCGCGAGGTGCGATCATCGACGGTGAATTGCAGTTCGATGCTGCGGTCGTCCCTGCGATCTGCGCTTCAAAGGCCAAGGACAGCCCGGTCAATGGCAGGGCCAATGTTTTCATTTTCCCGGATCTTCAGTCAGGAAATATTGGTTACAAGATCGCCGAGCGTCTCGGGGGTTTCCGCGCGATCGGGCCGATCATTCAGGGGCTTAAGAAGCCAATCAATGACCTGAGCCGCGGTTGTTCTGTCCAGGACATAGTGGACGTCGCGGCGATCACAGTCGTCCAGGCGCAGAGATTGGAAAAAGATATAGGCACAGTATTATGAGGCTCTTGCTTACTTCCACAGGTCTTGATTCCCCGAATGTCTCTGAGGATTTCACAGAACTGGACCTAGTCGATGTCGTGGTCTCGCCCCATTATGTCGAGGAAGAAAAGGAGATCGTCGATGAGTTCGCTGCCAAGTCCGGCCTCAAAGTGCTTCCTTTGAGATATGGCGAGGCGCTAGTTGTGGATGGGGAGGGGAAGAATGTCATCCGCTGATCATTCGAATGGAATTGTATATAGGCCATCAGCCAGTCTTCTGCGAGTGCGCATGCGGTCAGGTCGAAATCCCATCTCTTATTGAGGGAGGCTGCCACTTCATTGAACGAGGCCTCATCTAGTTCTATTAAGAAGCTACTCTTCGTGCATCGTGTATCTTAGCACGGCCCCTATCCCGCCGAGTCCATCAAGTTGTTTCCCGCCATCGTGCTCGCTTGAGATTATTCTGACTTCTGCGCGTGCCATATCAGCGGCCTTCATCACTGCCGCCACTGGTTCATATTTTCCTTCCGCGCGCATCTTCTGGATGAACCCTTCGCTGACGATCAGTTCAGACACTGCCCCTGCCTCGACCGCTCTCTTGCACTCCCCTAACCCGTATACAGCCTTTCCGCTTGCTTTCCCGATCTCGGCAAACAATGCCTGGACGTGCTTCATCTCGCTTCCGATCCGCGCCTTCGCGAGCGCTGATGCAGCCTCCTCCCTTTTCAACACTTCATCGATGCCGTTCTTCCCGACTGATGAGCTTGTGCATAGCACACATTTCCCCCGGATCTTCTCGCCCAGTCTTTTGGCGACTTCGTCCTTGAAGAACGCAGGTGATGCGATGATTACGGCGTCGAAATTGTGCCTTTCATCATACATCGAAATCTGTTTTGCCACCTCTGAATAGAAGTCTTTCTCGGTCTGTTTCATCGCCTTCTTCTCTGGTTCAGCGCCAAGATGTACAAGAATCTCATATTTGACTCTCTTCATCAGCGCGATGTATGCTTCGTCCCGGTCTAGGATCGCGATGAGTATCTTCGGAGGCTCTCCCGAGCAGGCCTCTTTCACTTTCTCGAGCAGGAATCCGGGCCATTGTTCTTTTATCACAGCCACTGTGTCGTGGATCTCTACAGTTATGGTATGGTGCGCTCCGCGCGGTATGTCCTCTTTGCCTTCATTGACTGTTCCGGATACGCGAAGTGTCTCACCTGTGAACTCGATTTCCTTGACTGTGATCGATAAGAAGACCGGCCTTGTCACGACTGCTGCTTTGCGGTCATCTCCCCCTCGATCGATCTTGATCTTTCGTAGTGTCCTTCCTTCAAGAGTGTCCCCTGCTTCGATGATCTGTGATAATGAGAACAGGTCTTCTGAGTGCTCAGGCTCAAGTTTCACAATTCCTTTGCGCAGGTCGCACAGCAGTTGTTTCATCGTTCTGGAATAAGTTTGTTCGGATATAAACGTGATGAAAAAGCCCCTATTTCGCGGTCTTGCCTAGTTCCTCATCTATCAGGTTGGACAGCACCGCGAAGCTGTGCTCCTGCGCGAGATTGTCATTGATGAATATCGCTGGGATCGCGTTCACCCCTCTTCTCTGTCCTTCGCCAAGGTCCATCATTACGACTCCTTCTTTGAATCCCGAGTCAAGGCAGGCGGTGAAATTGCCGCTGTTCATCCCCATCTTCTCTGCGAGTCCGATCAGTGACTTGCGTGATAGGTCAGGTGACAGTTTGTATGCCTCGTCGATGTAGTCGAAGAATCTTCCTTGGTCGTTGGCGCATTCTATCGCTTCTGCGCTTCTAAGCGCGTCCTTGTGTATGTTGACTAGCGGGAAATGCATATACTTGAATTGTATCCTGTCTTTGTACTTGTCTTTGATCTGCTGTATTGTCGGGTTTGTGGCTTTGCATGCAGGGCACTCGAGGTCTCCAAATTCTATCACAGTCACTAAAGATGAGATGTTGCCAAATATCGGCTTCTCGGTCATCACGCGATAGTCCGGAGGGTTTAATTCGCTCCAGAACCACCATGATCCATACGCGACGACGGCTGCTAAGAGGATATATGCGATTGCCTTCTTGAGGTTCATTGTTTGAAGGTTTTACATGCTTCATAAAATACTTTCCTAACCCAGACTCCCCAACTCCCCAGAGTTGAGCATAAACTATAGTTGCGGACAAAAATAATTGAGATATTAATCTCCGCCACTATATCTAAAGGACACAACTATCTTTAGCAATTATTTGTGTCCTTTACTATAATATCGGCCCCCAAACTCACCTACTCTGAAGGGAGTCTGGTGATAAGACACTGTCACCTTAGTGAATGATGTATTTTCTTTCCTTGATGGTTTATGAGTG
>JBBSWF010000033.1:0-4404 GCA_038046365.1 Nanobdellota archaeon | reverse complement strand
CGATAAAACTAGGTATGACAATCAAGCCACTGGATGAATTATGCAAAGTTCTCTTCAGTCTATTGTTGGTGGGGTAATCTTGCGCCGTATAAGAGAACTTGCTTCCTGAGAAATCGGCCCCGGTTATCCTGAATAATGGGGTGAACTCTTCCCATGGTTTGAGCTTGATTAAAGAGCTTTCTATTATCAAAGCACATTATTTAAACCCTAGATCCCCTCGGATATCTTATGAGAGCTTACCACCGCCTCGGCTCGGTTCTTGGCATCGAGATCGGCATCCACGTATCTTGGTATGTCGTGTTCCTCCTGCTCGCTTACTCGCTGGGCTCTGGATTTTTCCCGACGGTTCTGGTTGGTGAATCCAGTTTGACCTACTCTTTGATGGGCATCGCCGCATCATTTCTCCTGTTCCTCTCGGTCCTTGCGCATGAACTCTCTCATTCATTCGTGGCGCGCTTCTTCCGTCTCAAGATCGACCGTATATATCTGTTCTTCTTCGGAGGCATCTCGCAGATCCACGAGGACGGTCTGTCTCCGAAGAGCGAGATCCTGATGGCGTTGGCAGGCCCGGTTTTCTCATTGGTGTTCGCTTTTGTGTGCGCGATGCTGGCCCCTCTGATCAATTCATTCCCGGTCTCTGCGGTCGTGGCATACCTCGCAAGGATCAACTTGATGCTTGGTTTGTTCAACCTTCTTCCTGGTTTCCCTCTTGACGGTGGGCGGGTGCTGCGCGGATTGGTGTGGTGGAAGACCGGGCGTTATGAACTCGCCACCGCTTACGCCTCGAAGTCAGGCAAGTTCCTCGGCGCCTTGATGGGTGTATCAGGTCTTGTCAGCGTGCTTTTCGGAGATTTCGGAGGCTTGTGGATGGCTTTGATTGGCGTCTTCCTCTTTGTGATGGCTGAGTCGAGCTTCGAGCAGATGCTTTTGAAGAAGTCTCTCTCGTCAAAGTCAGTCTCTTCTATCCTTGAGAAGAACCCCTTGACCGTGCATTCAAGTCTTCCTGTGGAGCGGCTTGTGAATGAGTACTTCCTCAAGCTGCCTCTCGATCGTCTTCCTGTGGTGGATGACGGCCGTTTCAGGGGTGTGGTCGAGCTCGACCGCATCGTGCGCGTCAGGCCTGAGCTCCGAAGATCTATCCTTGTCAAGGATGTGATGGTTCTGTCTGATAAAGTCCCGGCCTTGTCTCCCCATGATTCATTGTATGCCGCTCTCGATCGGATGTCTTCATCTAGGGTGGACCTGCTGCCTGTCATTGACGGCAGGAAGCTCCTTGGTATAGTCACTCGCGAATCCCTCATCCACTTCTTGAGGGCATCGGCCCTTATGCGGGATCATGATGTGAGAGATTACGAAGAGGAAGGTTCTGCTGAGGGTGTGCCTATAGGCAAGCCCGTCAAAAGATCTGCTAAAAGGAAGAGATAGGTGTATTCTTATGCCGTCTCGAGCATGCTGACCACGTTGAACAGCGCTGTCCTGTGCTCTGGCTGCATGTTCACGCTGTCCGCGACTTCTTCGAGCGCAGAGAGCGCGCGGTTGAGGCTGACTTTGTCCTTGCCTTTCTGGATTATCTCGATGGCTTCCCGGATGGTCTTCTGCACGCTCTTGGGAAGGGTCGTGTCTTCTAGGAGCTCGTTCAATGTCGAGATGATAATTTCGATGTCTGATGCCATTCTTCCACCTTCTGTCGGGTTCTGATAGTAATCTTTATCGCTATTGTTCTTTGCTGATGGTCTTCATGACCTCTTCCTTGAGCTGTGAGCTCCGATCGCGCATCTGGTTCTCCTGTTTCTCGAGGGATTTGATGCGTAGCTCGACTAGCTCCTTCTTCTGCGAGAGCTCTTCTTTTAATTTGGCTGGCTCGCTCTTGACAAGGATGTTGCCTACAAGCTTGTAGACTGGCTCTTTTGTGTCGAGTTCTTTGACCGCGCCTTCTATCTCTGCCAGTTGCGTGGTGAACTGCTGCCTTTGCGCGAGCAGGTTTTGAAGGTTCTGCTCCATCATCTGTAGCTTCGTGATCTTCTCTTGTGTGTCTTTATCCATTTTGTTGTGTCGTCTCGAATACGGACAATGATTGAGTGACGCTGTTTAAGGCAGCCCTCAACGCGGTGGCGTCTTTGGCTTCCACGTCGATTATGACCTGCGCGCCGGCCCGTCCGACCTTGACTGTTGACCTCTCTCGTTTTGTTTCGATGCCGGCAAGGTAATCTGCCAGCTTCTCGTGTGCCTCTCTGATCGTGATTGTGGCAGAATAGAGCATGGTTCCCTTATCGGGCAGAGACGGTGGTGCTAACCGATCGCGGCTTGAAGAGGATCTTCGCTCCGCAGTATGGGCACCTTACCTTCTTGCCCATGATCGTGTCGCTGACTTTCTTGTTGCATGTGAAACACTTATAGTTGACCATGGGTCATCGCCTCTTTATGCAGTCTCTTCTTCCTCTTCGTCTTGTAAGACTGGCTCGTCAGGGAGGAGTGTCGGCATCTCGTCTTGTGACACTTCTTCTGTCACGAGGATCTTCTTTGAGATTGTGTATGCTTTGCCTGTGAATCGCTTGTTGCATTTCCTGCATTCCCAGATGCCTGCGGCTTCGCGCTTGACAGCCGGCCTTGAACAGTAGGGGCAGGTGTGCTTGCGTCGTGATTCGTGGTCGATCTCGGCGGCTTTCTCGCGCAGCTTTCTTCCGTAGCGCGCGCCGTAGCGCTTTACAAGTCCGAGGTGTGCGTCTGTTGCCATGGTAAACGGGATGGGGCTGCCCGGAATTTCGCGGCGTCTTGCGCCGGTTCGAACCGGGATCTTCTGGTTTTTTGTCACCTGCGCGATCTATCGCGCGGCCCTCCGCTGTCGTCGCCGTGAGGCGGCGTTGGTTTGGTGTCCCAAACCAGAAAGGATAACCAAGTTACCCCACAGCCCCACAGTTGCTGTTGCGGATGGTTATTCTTCGAAAATCAGGAGGTCTTTTTAAAGCTTTCGAGGGAGGTGGCAGTCAGTCTCCATGTTTTCCATCGGGTATTGGTTTTTCGTGAGGTGATGGGGTTTTACAGGCGATTTCAGTGTCAAGATGTTTTCGTGCTAACACATTTAAACCCATCAAGGTTTTTCAAGTCATACTCAAGAGATGATCTGACATGGTCCTCACCTATAAGCAGCGCTTCGAGATAAAGAAGTTCGTCAAGGAGTTGGAGCGCTATCGCGGCCGCCACACCGAGCTCGTTTCGGTCTATGTGCCGGCAGGATACGACCTCAACAAGGTCGTCCAGCAGATGGCGGACGAGCAGGGCACTGCTTCTAACATAAAATCATCTTCGACGAGAAAGAACGTCACCGACGCCCTCGAGCGCATGATCCAGCATTTAAGATTATACAAGAGGACGCCTCCGAACGGCCTACTCGCGTTCTCAGGAAATATATCTGATAGGGAAGGGGTGTCTGATTGCCGTGTCTGGTCGCTCGAGCCTCCGGTCCCGATCAACCAGCGTCTCTACCGCTGCGACAAAGAGTTCGTCCTGGATATCTTGAAGGACATGATGGCTGAGGCCAACACTTATGGCATGGTCGTGATGGATCGCAGGGACGCCACTCTCGCGCTCCTTCGAGGAAAGACGATAATCCCTCTCGTCTCCACTCACTCTCAGGTTCCTGGAAAGTTCCGCGCTGGAGGTCAGTCCGCTGCTAGGTTCGGCCGCTTGAGAGAAGAGGCTGCCAAGGATCATTTCAGGAAGGTGGCTGATTACATGAAGGATCAGTTCCTCATGATGAAGGATCTCAAGGGGATACTCATCGGCGGCCCGTCAGTCACCACAAACGATTTCATGCAGAAAGGTCACCTTACTGGCGACCTCATGAAGAAGGTCATCGCTGTCAGGGACCTCTCGTACACCGGTGACTTCGGCTTGCAGGAGCTTCTCGAGCGCAGCGCGGATGTCCTAGCCTCAGAGGAGGTGGCTCAGGAGAAGGAGCTGATGAACCAGTTTCTCCGCCTTCTAGGCACTAATGAGTTCAAGGTCTCTTATGGCAAGGCTGAGGTGATGAAGAACCTCTCTAAAGGTGTGGTCGACAAAGTCCTTCTTTCAGAGTCTTTGGAGGACGATGAGATTGAGAAATTCGAAGAAGAGGCTCTCAAGTTCAGCACAGAGGTCAAGATGATCTCCACTGAGACCAGGGAGGGCCAGCAGCTAAGAGACTTGGGCAAGGTCGCGGCTATCCTCAGATACGAAGTGCATCCGGATAGTTAGTTCGAGTAACCGCTATCCTAATTCTAACTAACAATTTAATCACAAGATCCGGATTCAATTTCTTGTCTAAGGCATTGGATTGTGAGGTAGTGTCTAAATTTTCCACGCTTTTCGATAAATCGTATTTGTATAGCTCTTTAGCATAGGTTTGTGGTGAGCATGCGTTGGAGT
>JBBSWF010000032.1:0-28595 GCA_038046365.1 Nanobdellota archaeon | reverse complement strand
CGATAAAACTAGGTATGACAATCAAGCCACTGGATGAATTATGCAAAGTTCTCCTTATACTGTTCAACAATCGGGTTAACAAAAGGGATTAACTCAGTCTGCAAGATTGTGAACCAATCGTCTAGGAGGAAACACATCTTAGAAAAGGTTCGGATCGTTTATGGTGATCTTCACCATTATCATTTGACTGAGTGAACATCCATAAACATATTTATACCGGCTCGCAAAACATAGACCATGGCATCCAGAATCTCTTGCAGACACATCCTCGTCAAGACCGAGGCAGAGGCCAACGCGATATTGTTCGACTTGCAGCGCGGCGCTGATTTCGCCAAGATGGCGCAGGAGAAGTCGCTGTGTCCTTCGAAGAAGTCAGGCGGGGATCTGGGCGAGTTTGGCAAGGGCCAGATGGTGAGAGAATTCGAGACAGCCGCTTTCGCTCTCAAGCCTGGCGAGATATCTAATCCTGTCAAGACCCAGTTCGGCTGGCACATAATAAAGTGTGGAGCGGTCCGATAGTCAGGCAGTCGATCCGCTGTGGTTAGTCGCCCGCCAGGTAGACGATTTTCCACTGGCCATCCATTCACAACCTATTTAACCGTCAGCGAGTCCTATCAGCTATGCCCTTCAAGCTAGTCTCTCCATTCCAGCCTGCAGGCGACCAGCCTGAAGCGATCAAGAAGCTGGTCGATGGTTTCTCTAAGTTTCCGAGGCAGACCCTTCTAGGTATCACCGGTTCTGGAAAGACCTTCACGATGGCGCACATAATCGCGCGCCTTGACAAACCCACATTGGTGCTTGCCCATAACAAGACCCTCGCCGCCCAGCTCTACAGCGAGCTCAAGGGATTGTTTCCCGAAAACAGGGTTGAATATTTCGTCTCTTACTATGATTATTATCAGCCAGAGTCATACCTCCCGTCCTCTGACACTTACATCGAGAAAGACTCAAAGATCAATCCTAAGATCGAGGCGTTGCGCCTCAAGGCCACAGCGTCTCTAGCCTCAAGAAAAGATGTGATCATAGTTTCGTCTGTCTCTTGCATCTACGGTCTTGGCTCGCCGAAGAACTATAAGGCGATGTCAGTGCCGATCCACAAGGGTCAGAAGATTAAGCGTGACACCCTCCTGGTCAGACTCCTCGATGTGCAATACGAGCGCAATGACATGGACCTCTCTCCCGGAAAGTTCCGTGTCAGAGGGGACGTCATCGACCTCTGGCCTGCTTACGAAGAAGAGATCTACCGCATAGAATTATTTGGCGACCAGATCGACTCGATAACCATCATCGATGCCAAGACGCTCGAGAAGAAAAGCAAGCTCGACCAGGTCACAATATATCCAGCCCGTCATTATGTTATCTCCCCCGAAGAGCTAGAACGCGCGATAGTCACCATCAAAGAGGAGCTCGATGAGCGCCTCCCTCAGCTAGGCATGCTCGAAGCCCATCGTCTCGCCCAGCGCACGAAGTACGACATCGAGATGATCCAGCAGCTAGGATTCTGTTCAGGCATTGAGAATTATTCAAGGCACTTTGAAGGAAGGCAGCCAGGCAAGCCCCCTTTCACCCTATTGGACTTCTTCCCCGATGACTTCCTGATGATAATCGATGAATCCCACCAGACCATCCCTCAGCTCCATGGGATGTATCATGGTGATTTCACCAGAAAGAAAGCGCTGGTCGATTATGGTTTCCGCCTGCCTTCTGCCCATGACAACCGTCCGCTCAAGTTCGAGGAGACTGAGAGGTACTTCAATCATGTCATCTTCGTCTCTGCGACTCCTGCTGAATATGAGCTCAAGACATCAGGGCAGATCGTCGAGCAGATCATCCGCCCGACTGGCCTTCTCGATCCAGAGATAGAAGTCAGGCCGATGGAGGGCGTCTTCAAGGACGTGCGAAACGAGATCAAAGCCACAGTCGACCAGGGATTTCGCGTCCTCATCACCACTCTCACCAAGCGCATGGCAGAAGACCTCACCGATGCGCTTGCCAAGGAAGGCGTCCGCGTTCGCTACCTCCACAGCGAGATCGATACCCTTGAGCGCAATGAGATCATCCGCCAGCTCCGTCTCAAGAAGTTCGATGTGCTAGTCGGCATCAACCTCCTCAGAGAGGGCCTTGACATCCCGGAGGTCGCTCTGGTATGCATCCTCGATGCTGACAAAGAGGGTTTCCTGCGCAACGAGCGCTCGCTCATCCAAACCATCGGCCGTGCAGCGCGCAACGAGCACGGCAAGGTCATCCTTTACGCTGAGAAGACCACAGACTCTATGAGGAGCGCCATCAACATTACGACCATGCGCCGAGCCCGCCAGATCGCTTTCAACAAGGCCCATGGCATAACTCCAAGATCAGTCACTAAGACCGTTCAGGAGGAGCCGATCACCGACATCAAGGATTCGAAGCACCTGAGCAAGCACGACATCCCCGCGCTCATCGTCGAGCTTGAGTCGAAGATGAAGGACGCTGCCGAGGCTTTTGACTTCGAGCAGGCGATAAGGTGGCGGGATCGAATAGAAGATCTAAAGACAAGGATTGATTAGAGAGCCGCTGAAGCTATCACATTCCTAGCGCTAGGGGGCATGGCTCACAATCCCCGCAGGGTTTAGCAGCGTAAAGTTTATATCTATATTATGAAAAATGATTTCGAAAAGAGTTGATTAGGGCTATGTCCTTTGCAGTGATGAGATGATAGCCCTTGGTTTCTATTATGGACAGACCAAAGAGACTATACTATTGGTATGGTGTATTGAAATGATCGAGATTAACCAAGGCGTGCTGTTTGACGTAAGTATCGCGCTGTTTATCATCGCCGCTGGCCTTCCGATCATCTTCCTCGCGTGGTCTGGCAGGTTTATCCGAAGAGTGAGTTTATCGCTCACATTGGTCGCAAGCGTGATCATGAGCCTGGCTTCGTCTTTGGTATTATGGACAAGGATGCCGGTTATGGCATCGTATTCTTGGATATTCCCGGCGTTGCAGCTTGAATTCTTCGTCGATGACCTTGCAGCGTTCTTCTTGTTGATGATCTCGGTGATCGTTTTTGCAGTCACTATCTATTCATACCGGTACATCGAGCATTATCGTCAAGAGAAGAGGAAGAGCGTTCATGTCTCATTGATGGATCTGTTCATCTTGTCGATGGTGCTAGTCGTCGCTTCGAGGAATATGCTTGATTTTCTGGTGTTCTGGGAATTGATGTCGGTAGCATCGTTTTTCTTGGTCTGCTTTGAATACGAGAAGGAAGAGACTAGGAAAGCAGGGCTGTTCTATTTCATTATGACTCAGCTGAGCACGATATTTCTTCTTGTTTCTTTCTTGATTCTGTACAATTCTTCTGGGGCGTTAGACATCACCCAGGTAGCCGGGATGTCTCAAGGATTAATGTCTTTGGTGTTCATGTCTGCGTTCATCGGGTTTGGCATCAAGGCCGGAGTCATACCGTTCCACAAGTGGCTGCCTTACGCTCATCCTGCCGCGCCATCGAATATCTCAGCTTTGATGTCTGGGTTGATGATCAAAGTCGCATTGTATGGACTTATCCGTTTTCTGGTCTTTGTTTTCCCGTCCACTCAGTTATGGTGGGGGATTCTGGTCCTTATGGCAGGATCACTATCCGCTGTGCTGGGGGTTATCTACGCTTTGAAAGAGCATGATATCAAGCGGCTGCTGGCGTATCACAGCATCGAGAACGTGGGCATCATACTTATGGGAATAGGGCTTTGGATCATCTTTTCATTTTACGGTCTCCATGTGCTCGCGGCGATCAGCATGGCTGCTGCCTTGTTCCACACGCTCAACCATGGGCTTTTCAAGAGCCTCTTGTTTTTGGCAGCGGGTTCGGTCGTCTCTGCAACCCATACCAAGAACATCGAAGAGATGGGTGGGTTGATCAAGAGGATGCCGGTCACGGCTCTCTTGTTTTTGATAGGCTCGGTTTCCATATCCGCTTTGCCCCCGTTCAACGGGTTCGTCAGCGAGTACTTGTTGTTCCATTCATTGTTCCAATCTATGGTCATCCCAAGTCCGATGGTTCAGATTGTTCTCTTGTTGAGCTTGGCGTTGTTGGCGTTGACTAGCGCGCTTGCCGCTGCCTGTTTCGTGAAGGCGTTTGGTATGATATTTCTTGCCGCCCCGCGGTCAGATCACTCTGATCAGGCCCAAGAAACGCATTGTTCGATGCTAATCGGCCCGTCTTTGTTGGCTTTACTCTGCGCCGTCCTGGGCGTGTTTTCATTCCAGATATTTTCCTGGATCGGTCTGCGGCAGGGGTATGATTTCCCGGTGATCAATCTGGTCCCGATAGTTGTTGTAGCGATCATCATCTTTGTCCTTGTTTTCATCGCGCTTCGTCTGTGGGCTGTCCGGAAGGCAAGGGTGTCTGAGACCTGGGGTTGCGGCATCCCTTCCCAGGATTCGACGATGGAGTATACCGCATCTGGATTCTCAGAACCAGTCATCACGGTCTTTGGAGTGGTCTATCATCCTAAAAGGGTAAATCAGAGGAGATATTTCGACAGCGGGAAGGTATTATTCAGGGAAGGGGATGCAGAGATCAAGCTGGTGCATTTCTTCGAAGAAACATTATATCTCCCAGTCGCCAGGATGGTGCGGGCAGTCTCGCAGTGGCTTTATTTTTACCAAAATGAGGTGGCGCTTGATCCTTATATTTTGTATGAATTCTTGGCGATCTTTGCGTTGATAATCATTGTTGGGGTGACCGTGTGAACTCGCAGAGCCTGATCTACGCTGTGTTGAACATTGGATTTGTCCTTTTGTTGTCACCGTTTTTTGTCTCATTCATCAAGAAGGTGAAGGCGTTTGCGCAGGGAAGAAGAGGCCCTTCGCTGTTCCAGACATACTGGACTCTGATGAAGATGTTTAGGAAGGAGGCGGTGTATTCGTCGAATTCCTCATGGATCATGCGTGCCACCCCTTATATCAATGTGATCTGCATGCTAGTCGCGGGGTTGTTCATCCCGTTGATATTCATCCCTGCCCAGTCGAACGGGTTCGGGGATATGATTTTGTTTCTTTATGTCCTTGCGTTCGCGAGGTTTTTCATGGCGCTAGCTGGGCTTGATGCAGGAAGCACATTCGGCGGGATGGGAAGTTCCCGTGAGATGACGGTCTCCTCTCTTGCCGAGCCGGTCACTATGATGGTGTTCGCAGCGTTGGCTTTTGTGTACGAGACGATGAACTTTTTTGATATCTTCCGCGCGATATCGTTGTCGCCAATCCTGGCGTTCAATCCATCGCTTATGCTTCTTTCGATCTCATTGTTTATCATTCTTATTGCCGAGACTGCGCGTATCCCAGTCGACAATCCCGAGACTCATCTTGAGCTGACTATGATCCATGAGGCTATGATCTTAGAGCAGTCTGGGGTGAATCTGGCTCTGATGGAGATATCCGCGGCGATAAAGCAGGTGCTGCTAATGGGTGTCCTGATAAACATATTTTTCCCTTGGGGAATCACATCCTCGTTCTCGTTCCTTGCTATGTCTATGTCCACAGGGTTATTTCTGGTCAAATGTGTCATCTTGGCATCGATAGTGGGATTGTTTGAATCATACTTCGCCAAGCTCCGTCTGTTCAGGATCCCTAACATGTTCGCCATCGCGTTTTTCCTCGCTCTTCTCACGATCATTCTGGAGGTGTTCGTGCCATGATGATCGCTCTGCACTCGCAAGGCATGATAAAGGCCCTTCTGGTGTTGGTTGTTGTCTCTGCAGTGTTGCTGCTCAGCCGCAGGGATCTGCTCTCGTTGTTTCGAAGTTATGCATGGCAGTCGTTGTTTTTAGGGTTTATCGCATTGATCATTTATTCGCAGGAACAAGAAGTCGTGCTGCTTTATACCGCTCTGCTCACATTTGTCAGCAAAGTGTGGTTCATCCCACTTTTCTTGCGCAAGGTCCAAAAGAGGCTCGATATCAAGAGGGATCTGGAATTTAGGTATCTGAGACCGACCAGCTCGGTTTTCATGAGCGCCGCGATCATTGTGGTTGTGTATTCGGTGTTCTCGCCGCTGCTCAAGGGTATTGATGTGTCTGGCATCTTTGCGATGGGATCTGTCCTTGGGATGTCTCTTGCGTTCATGGGATTAGTGGTCTGTTTCAGTAGAAAAGAGATAATCACTAAGGTTGTTGGGTATCTCACGATGGAAAATGGTGTCGTCCTGTTCAGCCTGTTCTTGGGAGAGCTCCCATTCCTGATCGAGGCCTTGGTCCTCATGGATCTGTTGATGGTGGTAATGATCACTGCGATCATGGCGTTTGGAATGAACACTTCGATCGAGGAGTTCCACGAGCACCTGAATCTGTTTGGCAGATGGTTAGATGAGGTGTTGGCTAAATGATCGAAGCTTTCATCACAGCGGGTGTCCTCGCAGTCCTGGTTGTGTCTATGTTAAGGTCCAGCAAGAAGATGAACTTGATCACCCAATTGCATGCGATTATTATCGTTGCCCTGGCAGGTTATGTGTTGTCCCGACCCGGTCTCCCGGTCTATTTGTGGTCTAGGAATCTGTTCTTAGATGCATTCAGTGCATATGAGATATTGTTGGCAGGGATCATGTTCTGGCTTGCAGCGCTATACGCGAGGGGGTACAATGAGAGCTTGATCAATGCAGGGGAGCTCGATCCAAAGAATGTACGGCTGTTCTATGCAGCGTTCAACGGGCTTCTTTTTTCCATGGTTCTGGCATTCTCCGCCAATGATCTTGCTTTGTTGTGGATCTTTGCAGAATTGTCTACAGTAATGTCCGCTCTTCTGATCATCTTGTTGAACGCAAAAGAGAACATCGTCGCGGCTATGAAATATGTGTTCATCACCTCTATCGCGATGGTCTTTTCATTTTTGGGTCTGATCCTGTTGTTCGCTCTGACGAGATTAGGTGATGGGTATGGCACCCTTAAGTGGGATTTGTTGATGCAGAATGCGGGTAACCTTCCGCCTCAATTGTTCATGGTCAGTTTCTCCCTCTTGTTCATTGGTTTTGCCGCCAAAGCTGGTTTGGCGCCGTTTCATATTTGGCTTCCAGCCGCGCATTCCAAGGCGCCGTCTAACGTCAGTGCGATACTTTCGAGCAGTGTCATAAGCGTTGGGATCTATGCCCTAGTCCGGGTCTTTTCGTTGGCTAGGCAAAATGATGGAGTGTACCCTTTCGCTTCCGGGTTGCTGATCATTTTTGGTGTGATTACCGTTGCAATCGCTGCTCTTAGCATGATTGTCAGGACTAATCTAAAGAAGCTCATAGCGTTCTCAAGCGTTGAAGGGATGGGGATTATGGCGCTAGGGATCGGTCTTGGCAGCCATGTGGGGCTATATTGGGTTCTTTTTTTGATAGGAGTTCACTCTTTGGTGAAGGCTTTGATGTTCTTTTCTGCAGGGATCATACAGAGGCAGTATCATTCAGCCAAGGCAGATTCTATTCATAGCCTGTTCATTCTCCAGCCTCTGCCAGCGATGGGTCTAGTGATAGGTAGTTTAGCGTTGATAGGTGCGCCTCTCCTGCCATTATTCTTGCCTAAGCTGTTCATTCTTTCGCAGCTTGCATCGAGGTCTATCGTGTTATTGTTTATCGTCTTGGTGATGCTGGTGATCGCAGCGACTGCTTTTGTTATGTTCCTGTTGAGGATTATAGTGCCTAGGGAGAAGCTGCCTGCCAGATACTTTGTCCCTTTGAGCATGAGGTCTCCAGTGATCATATTGCTTGTGATTGTCCTGATCATAGGTTTGATCATCCCGGATAGCTTGGATAAGGTTTTAGAGAGGATCGTGGGGCAGTTAGGATGGTGAGATAAGATGAATGAGTTTAGACAACGACTTCAAGGCCTCTTGGGCCTTTCAAAGGAGCGGTTCAGGGAGAACAAGGTAGGAGAGCTGTGTCTTTCTTCTGATGGTGAAGAGTTCAAGCAGGCGATATCTTCGCTATCTTCTGCAGGATTTACGATGGTGTGTATGTTCGCGGCAGAGGATGTCGGGAGGCACAGGGGGATCACTATATTCCATGTATTTGAGAAGTCTGGATACCGCGAGTTCCTTGTGTTGGGCAAGAGCCTTTCCGCGGAGAAGACCCAATCGATAGTGATGGAATTCCCGGCAGCGTGCTGGTATGAGCGTGAGATCAGCGATGGTTATGGAATTGAGTTTGCGGGTTCTCCAGATACTCGCCACTTGTTCTTGCACGAAGGGTTTCCGTCGAAGTTCCATCCGTTGAGGAAGTCGTTCAAGAATGGGTCGATAAAGACAAACATCTCTTCGCCGCCTCATGAGGCTTATGTGTTCAAGCAGGTCCATGGAGAGGGGGTATACCAGATCCCTGTCGGGCCTGTGCATGCAGGGATCATCGAGCCAGGTCATTTCAGGTTCAGTGTCATCGGAGAGACTATCTTCAACCTTGAAATCCGCATGTTCTGGAAGCATCGAGGTATAGAGAAGTTGGCTGAGGGAAAGTCCCCGGATCAGGTCGTCGCTCTCGCCCAGTCTATATCAGGAGATGAGACTGTTGCCAACAGTTGGGCGTATTGCATGGCAGTTGAGCGTATCTCAGGTATGAATGTCCCCCCTCGAGCGCAATATCTGCGCCTGGTATTCGCGGAGATGGAGCGGATCTATTCCTTGTTAGGGGACCTGGCCGGTATGATAATTGATGTGGCGTATCCGATGGGTGCTAGTCCTTTGTTCGTCTTGCGTGAAGAGATCCTTCGTTGGAACGAGAGGCTGAGCGGTTCGCGGTTCTATAAAGGAGCGTTCATCATCGGCGGGATGGATCATGACGTTTCATCGCGGGATCTGCGCGAGCTTAGTCGTTATCTTGGATCGTTCTATGATAGGTTCTGCGATGTCGTGCAGCAGGTGCTGTCGCAGCCGTCTGTCATCGATCGGTTCGAGACGACCGGGAGGGTCCGGCAGGATCTGATCAGGCCGTTGAACATCACAGGTCCGTTGGCACGAGCTTCTGGCGGGGCTCTTGATGTGCGCCGCGATCATCCTTATGGCGCTTATTCTCAGATCAAACCTATCGTGAAAGTGCTTTATGGAGGCGATGTGTTATGCCGGTTCAACATCAAATCAGATGCGATACGGGCTTCGGCCCACATGATTCGGCGAGCAGTCGGTGTGATCCCAGATGGCAAGGTCTTTGCGGAAGGCAAAGCCAAAGACGGGTTCGCCATGTCTGTTATTGAATCCCCTAGGGGGCAGTCCGTGCATTGGGTTTATATCAGGCAGGGTCGTGTTGAGAGGTATAAGGTGAGGACTGCGTCTTTTTGCAACTGGCAGGCGATCGAGCATGCCGTGCTGGGGAATATCGTGCCTGACTTTCCATTGATCAACAAGAGCATGAATCTGTCCTATGCAGGGACTGATCTGTGAGGCGAGACCATGAGGGGTATGTTCAGAAATATCATCACACCAAAAGTCACGGAAGAGCTGTCCTTCAAGGATAAGGAGTTCGAGCGGCTTGGCCTCCATCTGAAGAAGAGGATAGATCGGATCTTTGGGCGCAGCCTTGCCATCCGTGAAGTGGATACCGGAAGCGACAATTCTCCAGAAATCGAATTGGTGAGCCTCACGACGCCGTATTACGATGTGGAGAGGTTCGGCGTCTCGTTTGTCGCGTCTCCTCGTCATGCTGACGTGCTGGCAGTGACAGGCCCGGTGACGCGCAATATGGCTTTGGCGCTAAAGAAGACGTACGATGCGACTCCTGAGCCGAAGTTGGTGATCGCGATAGGAGATGATGCTTGTGATGGGGGCATATTCAAGGGTTCATACGCAGTGCTTGGCGGTGTCGACAAGGTCCTTCCAGTGGACTTGAAGATCCCCGGCGATCCGCCTTCGCCAAGAGAGATCCTCAAGGGGTTGTTAGCGCTCATGCGCAAGATCGATAGAAGATCGCGATAGGGTTTTAAGATTCCGATCCGGACCGCTTGATTGCCCCATTTGTCGCGTCTAGCTCGATGATCTCGTTGTCCTTCAATACCCGCGTCGCGTTCCTGGTCCCGACTATGCAAGGAAGCCCGAATTCTCTTGAGACTATCGCTGCGTGCCCGGTGAGGCCTCCCATGTCTGTTATGATCCCGCTGGCTTTGTGGAATATGGGCAATAAGTCTGGTGTCGTCTCTGGCGCTACCACTATGTCTCCTTTCTCGACTTTGTTCATATCTTTGGGAGAGAAGACTAATTTCACCCTTCCTCTTGCCACCCCAGGCGATGCGCAGGTCCCAGTCAGGGTCTCGGGAGACCCTTGAGGAAGTAGCTGGCCCACCTGGTTGTGAAGCTCTTGGCCGGTCATCACTGCGCTTTTTCCGTCAAGCAGTATCAGGCCGAACGCGTCCATCCTATCGTGCAGAACATCTTTGGATGGGATTGCATTCCCTTTCAAGCCATCCAAGAATTCTTCTGGTGTGAGGTGTCTTGTCTCCTCCAGGGTCAAGCCCAGAAGGCTCGCTGCTCTTTCGATTGATGGCAGGCTCTTGTGGCTCGCGATCGCGCAGGTCTCGGCGAACGTGTTCCGGAGGTAGGTCATCTTGCGGCTTTGCTGATTCAGCCATTCGAGGTCAGGGGGGAGCTGTGTTGTTTTTTCAGGAGATGGAGGCTTTTCTTTGAGGCTGATTATCTCTTTTATGAGGCTTTCTTCATTGAATGGAGTGCCCCACATGTGCATCATCCCGAACCATTCGAATCGCTTTGCGTGCTCTCTGATGGAATGATAGAGTTCGAAGTCTTTCTCGCGTATGGCCTCCAAGGCCTCAGTTGGTGTTGATGTGATTAGGGTCTCAAGCAGGCCGCTCTGCTCCAATTGCTGTCTCAGGAGGTTTAGCTCGCGCCTTTGTTCGATCAAGAGGGTTGGCCGTTCCGGTTCAAAGAATTGCCTGGCTGATTCAGGGGAGATGCGGCCATTTCCAGACAGTGATTTTATCGTTGATTCCATCGCGTCTCCGATTGGGAGTGTCAGCATCCAGGGGAACTGCATGTCTTGCAACGCGCTAAAGAACTCGGCCAAGAGATCAGGATCGATCGAGTCGGTGGAGGCTAACTGGTCTGATATGAGAGATACTCGTTCTATCTCTGCGTTCCCGAAGGAATAGAATTCTTTGAAGAAGACGCTGTCTTCTCCAGTTATGGCTGATGCTGTCTTGTTCCTCATCGTCTCCCAATCGTTTTTATTGACGAACATATGCCCGTCAAGGAACAGGCTCCGGCCTTCTGTCCCGGAGTCTATAGAATACCGTGCCGCGTCCTTGTGGTTCACCCATTGATGGACTAGCCTATAATAGAGAAGAGGGCATTTGTACCTGCCTATGTATTCATAATCCGTTCCGTTTATCATATTTATCACTCAAGTAATCGTTGATCGGGAGTCCTAGTTGGGCCAGGCAGAGTTCCCGAGAACCTCTGAACTCTGGCCTGTATGCGGGAAGATACATTATCGATATCTCATCGTGTTTCTGAGGATATAATCCGGATTTCCGGTAGCGCGAGATCCTGGCCGGATCATATGGTGGGCCCCCTGTCAAAGGCGGTGCTATATTTTCTCCAATTGTCTTGAATAGCGTGTACTCCACAAGGAATGCTAGAGCAGAGCATGACCCTATGCAGAGGATCCTCGACTTGGTGAGGGGATCGGTGAGTTTAATGATGTTGAGTAGGTTATCATAGATCGTCTTGGTCCGTTGCTCGATCTCTTCAAATGATGTGAATGGGTCTTCGGCGCCAAATGCTATCTTCCTCAATCTGCGGTCCACTATCGCGCGGCAGTAGATGCCAAATGGGTAGATCTGCTCCTTTCTCGGGTCGAAGCTGAGCATTCCATTGTCATTTTGGGTATGGTATAATCCATCCTCAGACATTTTGAACCTCGCGAGCCCATATCTCTCCTCGATCTTCCGCTTGTCAGGCTCTTTGAATAATCCTCCGCTGCCTATCGCGTTGAGGTTTGCGTCCCGGATCACAGGGATTCTGGCAGAGACCCTCAGTCCATCCAATGTCTGGTTATGCCGTGAGAGAGTCCCTAGTATTATCGCGTCCAGGTCTTTTCCGTTCTTTCCCCCGATCCTTTTGATCAAACGGTCCATCTGGATGGAGTCAGCCTTTCCCTTTTCGGTCAATGGCGAGTCTGCATCGCCGTATCCGAGCGCGTTCATGCAGGATTCCTGGTGCCTGATCAGGTAGACTAGAGCCCGGGCATTTCGGTATCCTCCATGGATCGGTTTCATGTGCATCCATGCCTTGATTCATTGCCGGGATAAAAATATCAGTACACCTATGGTAGTGTAGTTAAATGACAAGGTTTATTAGCAGACATGGCATCATAATGGGTATGGACACGACTCTATTGGTCAAGGCAGGCCTCACCGAAGGCGAGACCAAGGTCTATCTGGCCATGTTGAGGTCCGGATTGTCCACCTCCGGCAATATCGTCAACAAGTCGGGCATAGCGAAATCGATGGTCTATCCGATCCTGGAGCGTCTGATCCAGAAAGGGTTGGTATCGTTTATCATAAAAGAGAAGACCAAGTATTTCCAGGCGTGCGATCCAGAGAGACTGATCGGTTTTATAGAGGAGAAGGAGAAGACCCTGGAGCTCACAAAGGGCGCTGTCCGCAAGAGCTTGCCTGAATTGGAGCTGCTGATGAAGATGGCCCAGAAGAGCGAAGCGACCATCTATCTTGGCAATAAGGGATTGAGGACCGCGTATGAGGCGGTGTATAAGCGGCTCAAGAGGGGAGAGTGTTCATATTTCCTTGGCGTGTCTGCAGAGCAGCCGAAAGAGCAGCACATATACTGGAAGAAGGATCATCTGAAAAGGATCAAGGCCGGACTCAAGATGAAAGCCCTGTTCAACAAAGACGCGGACCCCAGGATCCTCAAGGACCGCAATTCTTACAAGGATATGGAAGCAAGATATATGCCGACGGATATCAAGACTCCGGCCCTGTTCATGACTTACAAGGATACTACTGTGATAATGCTTCAATCACCTTCGGTCATTGCGGTCGAGATAGTCAACCAGGACATCGCTGATTCCTTCCAGGCGTATTTTGATGAGTTCTGGAGGCGCAGTGATAGGCCTAGGTGAGGTGGGGCATCAGGAGAATATCTTCACGCCAGGCATCTTCTTGAAATCTGAGTCGCAGGTTATCAGTCTTGCCTGTTTTGAGATGGCGGTTGCGTAGATTATGGCGTCCGCAGTGGACAGGTTGTTCTTCGAAGAGATGACCGCCGCGTCCTCTGCGATGGTCTCATCCACAGGTATGATTGTCGCCCGCATTTTGATGAATGAACTCACCTTGTCTCTTTTTTCCCGGCTTATCCCATCTCTGATGAGTTTCCTCTTGATCTCGAATAGGGTTAAGACAGACGCGAATAATGGAGTATCGGATTCTATCAGCTCGTCCAGATCGTCGCTTACGTCGAAGAAGTGGTTGAACCAGGCTGAAGTGTCTATAAGGTCTGCCATCAGTCCTCCTTGTCTCTTAGGCCGCGCATTATGTCGTCCATCTTCATCTTTTTGCCGAGGAATCCTTTCATGGATTTGCCGCATCTCTGTCCGAGCAAGACTCTTCTTAGGGCGGTGTTGTACGAGTCCGCTTTTTGCTCGTCTCGCATGCGTTTGAGCATGCCAAGCACGTCCTCGGTCACTTGGATGGTTGTGGTCATAAGATGCTATAGGCTATAACCTATATATAAATGTGAGGATGGAATGTCCAGTGGTGCGCCCGGTATCTGGCCTCGACGAGACCATCAAGATAGGTTTCATAGGCCCGCTGACAGGCGACGCGGCGTTCATAGGGCTCGCTGATGAGCGCGCGGCGGAGATCGCGATTGATGATATCAACCACGCAGGAGGTATCAGAGGAAGGAAAATCCAGATCATCGCCGAGGATGGCAGATACAATGGCAAGGACGCCGCTGGCCTGATCCCTGCTGTCAAGAGGATAAGAGACAGGAAGGTTGAACTGATTATCCGTCTACTATGAAGTCCAGACCAAGTTTCTCTCTTAAGAATATGTAGATACACAGTATGTAGAACTCAATACTTCACCACCCTCAATCCAGGTATCCTCGCGAAGTGCTCGTCATGTGTGACTACCTTCTCTCCTTGCGTCAGCGCGATAGCCGCGGTCATCACGTCCTCTGTCTCTATCGGGGTGCCTCTCTTCAGGAGAGTATATTCTATCTCAGCGGCCTGTTTGGCGCCCCTCTCGTCGAAAGGTAGTATCTCGACAGATGATAGGAACTCGTTTATCTTTGACTTTGCCCTATCATTGTTGGAGCAGAGCATCGCCCCTACCCAGAGTTCCATCACTGAAGGCGCTGAGACGGTTATCCGTTTCTCGTTCTGTTCCAGATCGTCCAGGAGCGCCCGTCCTTCCTTTTTGCCTTTGAGGAGGTCTATGATAAAAGATGTGTCGAGGCACGCCATCAGCCCAACTCCTCGACTATTCTTTTGATCCGCGCCTTGTGGGCTAGGTTTCTCTTATCCCGCATCTTGCGTATCGTCTTTTCCATCCTGTCGGCGGTCTCAGGGCTTAAGATCCCGAAGAAGTCGCTCAGAGGCCGCCGCTTTGCGACTCTCATCATGAGATCGCTAAAAGATTCGTTCGAGGACTTAAGCGACTTGAACGCCTCGTAAGCTTCTTCTGTCACTGTGATGGTTTTGACCGTCATGGTATGTTTATGTATGTTCAGATATTTAAACATTAGTATGTTCGATTAATATTATATTATTTAATATATCTATTGTATCATAACGTTTATAAACTACATTCATTTCTCGGAGGTCAATGAATATCCTGCTGATAGAACCAAAGAGAAGCATTTACACTAGCACGACTTTGTCGAACAAATTTTATGCCATACCGCATCTTGGTCTTTTGAGCATCGCCGCGAATCTAGAATCCGATGGTCATATGGTTGATTATTTCAGCACTAACTCCTATAGAGACCCGCTCCGTTCTTTGGATAGGGTTCTGCGTCGCGGCTATGATTATGTGGGATTATCGACTGTCGGTAATACTATAGATTTTCAATTAGGCATGGCGAGCGCCGTGAAAGAGTATTCCACAAAGACTAAGGTGGTCTTAGGAGGGACGCATGCTTGGCTGAATCCGGGGGAGGTTTTAGAAGATCCGAATGTGGATTTTGTGATTCGCGGATTTGGAGAAATGCCATTCAAGCGATTGATTGCAGGTCAAAGTTTGGATAGTATTCCAGGATTATGCTATAATCAGGAAAATAAAGTAGTAATAAAAGCCCCTTATCTCCCTGACCAAAATGAGTTAAATCAATTGAAGAGCATACTTGACTATTCGAAATATGAGAAGGTTTACAGCCGTGTGGAGACCTTTAGGAACCAGAGACAACTTGTCACGTCGTTTGGCTGTCCATTCGGATGCAACTTTTGTTCAGTTCCAAAGATGTACGGCGGGAAGATGCTGTTTCGAGACTTAACTCAGGTATTGGCAGAAGTTAGGGAATTATCGAAAAGGACTTCTAGGATATTTTTTCAGGATCCTAACTTGAATGTGGACAGGAATCATTTTACCAATCTGTTCACGGGGATATTAGAACGCAAGAAGACCGGAGAGATCCAGAAAAAGGTCAAGTTTCTCATTCAGGCAAGAATCGATTGCTTTGATGATGATCTGTTAAGGCTCGCTAAGAGAGCTAATGTGGGGGCGCTAATAGGCATTGAGTCCTTATCGCAGAGGGTGAGGGATACTGACTTGAATAAGGGTGGAATGCTCGCGAGGATGAGCAAAGAAGAACTGATCGAACAGATGGATAAAGTTAGTGAGTATATACCAATTTTCCCTTATTTCATATTAGCCACCCCAGAGACCAGAGAGCAGGATTTAATAGAGAACCTGAGTTACATCAGCAGTCTGAAAAAAGGTAGGTGCGAAGTCGACAACTATATCACCCCATTCAAAGGGACTGACTACTTCTCTAAGTGCAAGGATTCTGATTTGATGGTATGGCGTGAGTATGCAACAGGTTCCGGAACGAAAACGATTCCAGACGGGTTGTTATGCAAAGATAAGCGAGTAGTGGATAGAATATATAAAGCATTTTCCAAAGCGGTCAAGAAACATAAGAAGAACCCAAGATCGTCTTTCAAGAGTATTTTTCTGGCCGATTTGATTGAAGATGCTGGTTTCAAGCCTGCTGGCGGATAGCCGATCACAGGGATTATATCACATGGATTATTGAACTGTCGACCGCCTATCTATCACAGTTAGGCGCGTCGTCCAGATATCTTTGTATCGCAGCCTTGGCAGTCTCCACAGCCAGATGAGCTGTCGATCCAACCGCTTTTGAGAATGGCTTGATGTCCTGCGGGTAAGGCGCGCGGATGTTGATATATGGACGGTATAAGCTGTTTGTTGTCCTGTGGCGCTCGACGAAATATACGGCGTCTCCAATTCCTTGGAACAGTTCTTCCAGGTGTTGGCATTTCGGCCCTTGTCTCATGGATAGGTCTTTTGGATCGATATCAGTCGGGATGCCGGCGAGTATGATCTTCCAGACCACAGATTCATAGACTACTCTGCCATCTCTATTTCCTTGTCTGCCCCCACCATACTGGGTTATGTAGTCTATTCCTTTGAACGTGCCAAAATCACGGTATCCGCTGACGATGAAGTCCAGGCCCATCTTATCTCTCAATTGCTGGTTTAAGAGGTTCTCGCAATCCTGCAGATCAAAGTCGAAATCCGAGAAATCTGTAGCTTGGATCAGGTTTAGCCCGGCTTCAATGCCGTTCTGGTATTTTTTGTACGTTTCAATGAACTGTTTTGCGTACAGAACTGCGGTCTGAAGATCCTGGCAGCGCCGGAGGTTGAGGGTGTTGAGGGGTTTATCGAGAGGGCTGTCAAGTAGTGGGAAAAAGTTGAAAGAATCGCTTCTGGGAGTGATATCCAGGAGTGTGAATTCGTTGAAGAGTTCTCCCCCAAGTGAGTAGAATATTCCGTGAGCCATAGACCCTTTTTCCAGATGATGATATTCTGGTATTGGGATTCCGGTGAATAAGACTCGCCAGTAGTTGTTTCCCTGCAAAGAGAGCCTCTGTGCGCAGTAGGCCACTCCTCCCCATGAAAGATCGATCTGATCTTCCGGTTTAGGCGTGCCGCTTTCGATCAGCGCTTTCATCAGTTGATCTAGCGGGGTCTTCATCGCGTCGTCTATGAATCGTTTCACGGGATCGTCCATGATTCGAGGAGGCCTTGGAGATTTAAGAATATGAGGCAGCACACCCCACTGGACATGCCTGCCAAACAGTTTTAGTCCAGTGAACCATCCTCGAGGGAATGCTAGACCCTGCAAACCATTATAAAGTAGTTCCGACTACTAGTAGTCAGGTGGTCGAAATGGACATCTCACGCAAACTTTACAAGGACGACATCGTCATACTCAACGACATCCAGAACCAGCTATTGCGCCGTGATATCAAGACGTCGCAGAAGGAGCTCATCGACAAGGCCGTCAGATTCGTCGCTAAACACAAAGAGGAATTCTTCGGGTTTGTCGGGGAGAAAGGTAAGGATAACACTGCCGAGAAGGTGCGGGCGTTTCTCAAGAATGCCAAGACATACGATTTGGGAGATAACTGGCTGGAGGAAATTGATACTACCCTATGACCCCATCTGCTATATTGGACTCCGGGGTCATTATTGGATGTTTCGTCAAGGATGACCAATACAAGAAGCAGTCTAAAGCTATTCTGGAGTCGATAGCTAAGGGGGATATCAGAAGGGTGTATCTCACAGACGCGGTTTTCATCGAGACTATCAATTTTATGGCACGGAAAACTAATCATGAGGAAGCGATAAAGACCGCAGACCTTCTCCTCACTACAGATAAGATACGTATCGTTTATTTAGATAAATCCTCTGTTGTCGAAGTCAGACGCATTTTTGAGCAATATCCGGGGCTATCCTGGACAGATTGTTCTTTGGTGTATCTATCAATGAGACTGGGAGTGAAAAGGATATACTCCTTTGACAGATTGTTTGATAGGGTCAAAGGAATTGAACGTCTCGAAAGCGCGAATTGACTATTTTAAAAGTCCGCTGAAGATTTAATAACACCCAGTATCTTGGATTCAGTTGGATCACACCAAAGGCAGAGGTTAGCTTAGGTCTCGGACCGGGATATCACAGCGTACGCGAAGAAAAACCGATGTACCCTTGTCATATAGGATTAGAGTTAATGGATTGAGCTGTCCAATCATGATAAAAACCTATGAGGAAACAGAGAGAATCGGCCCCTATCTAGCGATTCCGTTAGTAGCAACGACATCTGGGTTGAGAAAATATGGGCTAACAAGCTATTCTAGACTCGGCCTCTATTATACAGATAATGTTTTGTATCCGCTTATGGTGGAGGGTGAGGCGCGTGCTGTTTCAAAGGGAGTGGTTGAGAAGATTTTATCAGATGAAAGATTTGTGAAGGAAGTCTATGATGGAATCGTACGTCGGGATGAAAGAGTTCATTATTTACTGTGCGAACTCCAGATGCGGCATCTTTAGGGATTGGTCAACAAAGAGCTTCTGAGTGTTTATGGGGAATTGCAGTCCAGAATACAAGAACTGTGGGGATTTGTCTGGATATTTATAGCATCTGATCTTCCATTTGATTGCCTTCTGCCTCTTATGAATGAAAGGATTCGTAACGCAGGACTCAGTGATAAGGAATCGAATGAATTGATAGGTAGTCTTCAAGGGGGCGATATCACAAAGACAGAGCTAGGCCTATATTATAGGATGCTCAACGAATCTGAAGGCAAGGATATTATGGCTATAAGAAAGAGATTCTATTGGATTCACTGGAACTATGATGAGGGGGAAGAGCTCACCGATCCGATCATCCGAAGAGATGTTGAAGATGCTAAAAAAGCTGATCTGCATCCGGGAAAACATATTGTTGAAGCCTGGGAAAAAAGGTACAACCTAAACGAAGAAGATGGGAGACTTTTGAACGACATTTTTCTTATGAGCCAAGCCAAAGCAAAAGCAAAAGAGACTATAAACCAGGCAGCGTATCACGCCAATCTTCTTTTCGAAGAACTGAGTCGACGCCTGAAAGTAGAGAAAGACATATTGCGAACGCTTCTTCCAAGTGAGATGGAGGCCTGGCTAGTGGGAGGTATACACCCGGATCTATCTGAGCTACAAAGAAGGTGTAAACAAGCAGTATACCTTATTGAGAAGGATAATGTCGAGGTGATCACCGATGAAGTAAAGATAGATTCCATCATATCAAAAGACCAAGACACTGTTAAGGCGAGCGATTTTTACTCTTTTTCTGGGCAAGTCGCTTGCCAAGGTCAAGCAGAAGGGATTGTCTGTGTTATAAAGGGCGCTAGGGAGATGGATACAAAGAAGTTCATTAAAGGATCTATCCTAGTGGCAGTGAACACCTCACCGAATATGATCAGGATTATTAGGGATTCATCAGCGATTGTTACCGATATAGGGGGGATCACTTCTCATGCCGCGAGCATATCAAGAGAGTTGGGTAAGCCATGCATTGTCGGAACCAAGATTGCGACCAGGGTTCTTGAAGACGGAGATTTGATTAATGTGGATGCCGAGAAGGGCATTGTCAGGCTCATTAAGAGACGTCGAAGGCACAAGAGATAGGTTGAATCAAAGCGACCACTGGACACGCCCACCAAGCGAATATAAACTGCCCTCAGGCCCACAGGTTTCATGTCTTCGTCGTCTCTTATGAATCGTTCCTCCACGTATTGTTCAACCTGTAGATGTTAAGTGTCGGCTGTTAAGAATTCGGATGTTTTCCGGATTTTCTTAAGCAATTCTTATAAATATCTTGATTTTTAGCATTAATTAGATGCGCATTAAGGACATTTCATTAGAAAATAGACCAAGAGAACGATTGGAAAAGCAAGGACCCCCTGTTTTGTCAGATGCCGAACTCTTGGCAATCATTCTGAAAACAGGCAATAAAACTGAAAATGTAATTGATATGTCTAATCGGCTGATTTCAAAATATGGATTTGATAAGCTTTCTATGTGCTCTTTGACAGAATTACAAGAGATTAATGGTATTGGCTCTGCAAAGGCATGCCAGATAATTGCACTCTTCGAATTGAATAAAAGACATTCATACTCTAAGACACAAGGAAAGCCAATAAAGACGGCAAAAGATGTTTTTGAGCATTGCTCTCCAAAGTTATCTTCCTCAGATAGGGAACATTTTATGATATTACATTTAGACACAAAAAACAGAGTGATTAAAGATGAAATTGTTTCTGTTGGCGCATTAACTGGAACAATTGCACATCCAAGAGAAGTCTTTAAGTCAGCAATAAAAGAGAGCGCTCATTCTGTAATCTTAGTGCATAATCATCCATCAGGAGACCCAACACCATCGGACGAGGATTTGAAAATGACAGAAAGACTATTAGAAGCAGGAGAAATACTAGGAATAAAAGTATTGGATCATGTGATTATTGGAAAAGGAGCGTGGTATAGCATTATTAACAAAGAATGAATTGATTATTTTTTATTCAGTATTTTCTTTTTTATTGTCTTCATTCCCTGCTTTGTCATAATCTCTACTTCAATATATTTCACTTTGCTGTCAATGATGTGGTAAACTCGATTATTTCCGATGATGTTGATAAATCCCTCATCGATTTTGGTCAATTCCCCTTCGAGCTTTTCTCCACTATCAAGATGCACGGTAACTTGTGGATATTTCGAATTGGCATGTGCATAAAAAACAGCCAAACAACTCATTGAAACCAGCAAGAAGAGTAAACTTAAAAACATCAAGATCGGCTTTGCTCCTGAAAATAAAACACTTGCAGCAAACCAATAATTCAAAATCGCAAAAAGTAACAAGAGCCATTGTGGCATTTTTTTGAAATAAACTGTGTCTAATCCAGATTTTGCTTGGTCAAGATTTGCGAACTTTTTCAATATTTTATTTTTGTTAATGATTTGTTGAGATTTTTCTAATGTGAGATTGCGAACAGTGGCGTCAAGTTTCATTCTTTGGGCTTGGTACGAATTCAGTCTTTGACCAAGATACCATGCAAGCAGGAAGTGTAGCACCAAAGCCCATACATAAGGGATTTTGAAGAAATGTGCCTCAAATATAGTATACAAAATCAACGGTGGAAAGATAACAAACAATATGAGATAACTCGCTCCTGAAACATAAATTGCATACTTGCTCTCTTTATACGGTGAAACTTCATTGATGAGTTTCCCAAAAAAGAAAGCGATTCCTGCAACAAGGGCAAATATCAATGACCAGTCAGTCACACTTTCAATTTTGATAGGGAAAAATTCAATCATTTTATCGTTCTCCGTATGTTTGTGCGAATACTGTTTGTCCATCTCCTATGTAGTTGTCGAAGAAATGTTGGAACACCATTTCTACTTTTGCCTGGAAGTCTGTTGGTGTGTAGCTTTCTGGTAGTCCTTTGTCTAGTTCTTTTTCTATTTCTAGTCTGACTGCGGCTCTTGTTTGTTGTTTCTTTCTCCAATCAATGACGAGTTTTGCTGGTTGTAATTTATGTAATAATGTTTTTGATACGTTTTTGAGTTGTTGTTTATCTTTCTCGGTGAGTTTTGGCTTTTTGAGTTTGTCAAAGAGTGCAAGTTCTTCTTCTGTCAAGCCTTCTATGACTGCTCTTCTGTCTTCTTCTTCAAGACCATTGCTGAATTTGACAAGTTCATCAAAGAATCTTTCTTGGTTACTGCTTCCTGAATTATAGTCATCTATGAGTTTTTGGAATTGCTCTTGGTAATCTATTCTCATGCTATTTCTGCGTATCATTTCTTTGAGTTTGAATGTGAGAATGTTTTTGAGTCGTTCAAGGTCTACGTTATTTTTCTTTTTTTCAAATTGTTTTTTGAGTGCTTCAAAGTCTATTTTGCTCAAATCGATTGATTGTATTTTTGCTGATTCTCTGATAACATATCCTTTGCTTGCTATTGATTTGTCGAGCACGCTTTGTATTCCGTTCATGACTGCTGTGATGTCTACTTCTGGGTCGAGTGAACGTATTTCTTTGATGAGATCTTGATAGAGTGCGATGTATGCGCTGAATTCTGATGCATCTTTATGGGGTAATATTGCGCTAAATGTCTTTATTGCAATGCCTGCTTTTTGCAAGAAATTCTTTTTTACATTGTCGTTTATAACGAGTGCTGATAATGCTTCATCAAGTAGTTTATGTTTTTCAAGTCCTCTGGTTTCTACGATCTTTTCGTGTTTGACTCCTTGTTCTTTGAGGTATTTGTTGAGTTCCTTGATGTAGTCTTTGAGTGCTGCAACAAGTTTGTCTTTTGACTGTATTGGCATATCCACTTCTCCACCTGGTGTTGGTGCAGCGTAGATTGCAAGTGCTTTCTTCAAGTTCCTGAAGACGTTGATGTAGTCAACGATGAATCCTGCTTGTTTCTCTTTAAAGACTCTGTTTGCTCTTGCGATTGCTTGCATGAGTGTGTGATTCTTCATTGGTTTATCGAGATAAATTGTTGAGAGGCTTGGGACGTCAAATCCTGTCATCCACATATTACAAACAAAAACTATCTGGAAGTTATTATCTGGTTCTTTGAATAATGTTGCGAGGTCTTCACTGACCATTCTCTTTCTGTGTTTGCTAATGTCAAGTCCTTTTTCTTTGAACTTCTTGACTTCGTTCTGCTCTTGACTGATAACAACAGCCATGTCTATTTTATCTAGAGTAGTTATCTTGTCTTTGAGTGTTTTGTCTTCATATTTTGATTTCAACTGCTTTTTTAGCTTGTCAATATTCTTTTGGAAATAGTATTGCACTTTATCATACATTTTGACTGTGGTGAATTTATCGATGCTGACAACCATTGCTTTTCCAGTGTAGCCTCTGTTGAGGAAGTGATTTGCTATGTCTTCTGCTACTGCGTTGAGTCTGTCTTCTCTTGTGAGAATATGATATTCTCTTGCGAACTCTTTGGCAAGTCTGTCTTCTTGTGCTTCATCAAGGTCTGCTTCCTCTACTGTGTTGTAGATGTCATCGTTTAGGTCTGGATTGATGAGTTGCATTTCTGGAACTCTGTTCTCGTAGAATAATGGGACTGTGGCTTGGTCTTCAACACTTGCTCTGAAATTATATACGCTGACATAATCTCCGAATGTATCTTTTGTTTTCTCTTCACCTTTGGCCATCAATGGAGTTCCTGTGAATCCAAGGAATGCTGCATTAGGTAAAGCGGTTCTCATATTGAGAGCGAGAGTATCGTATTGTGTTCTGTGTGCTTCATCAGTTATAATTATTATATCATCTCTGTCTGAAAGCTTTGGATATGATACTCCTTTGTCTGTTCCGAATTTGTGTATGAGTGTGAATACGAGCCTGTGGTCTTCTCGCAATAATTGTTTGAGGTGCTCTCCTGTCTCTGCTTGCACTTTTTCTTCTGTTACAACGCCTGCATTCTGAAAGTTCCTATATATTTGTGTGTCAAGTTCTTGTCTGTCTGTCAAGACGAGGAATGTGAAGTTTCCTTCAAACTTTCGCAATACTTTCTGCGTGAAGAATATCATTGAATAACTCTTTCCAGAGCCTTGTGTGTGCCAGAATACTCCCAAGCGACCTTTGTTCTTCTTTCTATTTGTAAATGCTTCAACTGCATTATTGACGCCGAGGAATTGATGGTTCTTTGCGATAATTTTGATTTGATTACCTTCAATAGTCGTGTAAAGAATGAAGTTTTCAAATAAATCAATCAAATGATTCGGGTCACAAGTTCCCTTGATTATTCTATCTAAAGAAACAACACCAACTTCTTTTTCTTTGTCAATTCTTTTCCATTCAGAGAAGTGTTCATATCCGCTCGTGATGCTTCCTACCTTTGCATCTCTGCCGTTGCTGATTATGATAAAAGCATTATACCAGAATAATTGAGGAATAGTATCTTTATAGTCTGTAATATTGTCATCAAATCCCCGTTTGACATCAACTCCTCTTGCTTTGAGTTCAAGAACAACGAGCGGTAAACCATTCACAAACAAAATGAGATCTGGTCTTCTCGTATAGACTTCTCCCGTAATCCATAATTGTGATGCAAGAAAATAATCATTCAGTTTGGAATTTGGAGTGAAGTCAATTATCTTAACTGTTCTATATTCATAACTGCCTTGCTTGTTCTTTGTCTTGACCTTCACACCATCTTTCAAAAGCTTGTAGACTTCTTGATTGGCTTTGACCATCGAAAGTCTACTTCTGTCTTGTAATAATTGAGCTATAGCATCTTTCTTTGCATCCTCTGACAAACCACTATTCAGCCTATCAATTGCTGCGGATAATTTCTTGACAATAACGACATCAGACTTCGCTTCCCTGCCCAAAGTCTCTGGGAACTTCTCTTCAAAACAATTCAAATGCTCGAACTTCAATTCTTTGATGAAGACATCTATTGCTGATTGTTCAACTAATTCATCTTCCGAATAGGGATTAGTCATGATTATTCCGTCCTTGATTGATTAAGATTTTTGGTAACAAGATTATTATTCTAAATAATGAGAGTATAAATATGCCCCATAAGGCAAGATATATTGAATTATAAATTAACAAGACAATTTGTGCAATTGGAACATTAATTATATTTCTTACAAAGTCCATCAAAATAAGAGTTAAACTCAGATAAATGGGTACTTTAAGATAATCCATCATGTCTTTAATGTGACCTGATTTGACTATAAATTCAAATTGCTTAAAGTGCTGAACTGTTGGTAGAATTAAATAAATTGTAAGCAAACCTCCAAATAATATAGATAATACTGTCAGACCTAAATCTGGAATTTTAATGTAATCCATCAAGAAAGGAATAACTAAAAGTGCTCCAAGATAAACCCAGTATTTATCTAATTTTCTTCGATCCATTAGTCAATCAACTCGCCTATTGCAGTAATTTGATTTTGAATTACTGTTTTCACAGCAGAACTACATTCACCATAGTCAAGAGAACGCCCTGCACTTCCCAAATTAACAGATATCATAAATCTTTGAGATATTAAGTCAATTATGGCATCTTGAGAATCTGAATCATTGCTTCCTTTTATCGTTAAATGCTTAACTTCTAATTCACCACTTAAGCCAGAAATAGTTTTTGATAGTTGCTTAACAAGGTTGACAACTAACCCTCCTTTTCGTTTTGGATTGTATAGTTCCAGTTTTATTCTGGCAGTATTCATTCTTTTTGTTTCATCTAAAGCCAATCCTAAAGGTAATTGTTGTGTGGCTTTTGATGTGGGTCTAGAATTATTCCCTATTTTAATTTCTGCAAGAATTGATGTTATGTGCTTCCATGAATTTAATGTTTTATTTGCATCTTTATTAATTAAAGGGAATAACTCGAAATCATTTATTTCTGCTATTTCATTAACATAATTGACAAAAGTTCCCCACTTAACTCCATTTTTTGCAGGAAGTAAACATAAGACTTTAATTGACTTTATAAAAATAAAATAAGTCATGTCTGCAATTCCTTCATCGCTTTTTAGAATGATTTTTTCAAAATGATTTCTTAGAAGACTAGCTTTCATTGGAACATCATCAGAAGTTACTCTCACTAACAAACCCTCAATATAATCTGTACTATCATCAAATTTTACCAATGCAATTGACGTGTTTGTGTATTTTAGTATTCTTCCGCCAGCGTTGTGCAATTTATTTAATGGCTTTAGATGAACTTTATTGATTATATTGGGGAAATTAAAACTCGATGGAAGTTCATAAAATTCTAGACGTCTTGTGAAAGTCATACCTCCACCTCTGGAACTTTAATATCAAGTTCAGAAACATCCAACTCACCAGAAATCAACTTCGGCAAAAGCAGGTCTCTCATTTTTGAGAGGTTCAGATTCTTCTCTTGAAGCGCAGTTATTTGTTGAAGCATTGGTGTGACTATTGTTGCAAATTCATCAACAATTTCTTTCTTTGGAACGACAACCTTTTTGACAATCAATTCATTCCAGTGTCGTTTGTATTCTTGTGTGTGAACAAGATTCCGTATGAGGAAATAGATGTATGCCTCTGAATATTTTGTGCTGATGAACGGGATTGTATTTGGGCCGACTGAAAATGGTTTAACCATTATTTTCATTTTGCATGTGTGGTCTCCAAATATCATGATAGGATGCTCTGGATTTGCTTTATGGTCGGCATCCAAGTTATGAAAACCAAGGAATTCTTTTTCAGATTGGTCGACAACAGGTATTCTTCCTTCCGATTCAACATTATCTTGCGTATACTTCTTGCCTGCAGGATGTCTTTTCAACAATTCTTTCACCGATTTGACTTCCCAGCCTTCAGGTATTTCTCCAATCTCAGAATCAATCATTTTAATTTTTTCATGACCCGGGAACTTAAACTTCACAAACCATTCATCATAGATAAGCTTTGCCATTGATTCGAGAAGTTGAATACGACGAGTATTATTCTCAATCAGAGCATCATAGTTATAGAGGATAGATGAGATTATCTTTTGCAGTTTCATATCTTCAGGAATAGTTATTTCCAAACTTTCAAACATCTTACATGTTAAGCTTCCTCGAATGGCATTGGCATCGCTCATATTTCTTAGAGCTTCATATTTTCCAACAAGCAAATAGAATAGAAATTTAGAATCAAGTTTTTCCCTATCTGTTCTTAGAGCAATTATAGACTGATTGATATATGTATCTATAAGTGCCAATGAAGTTTGACCTCTTGTTTTTCCTTGACCTGCAGATGCAATCAATACATCTCCTTTTTTTACTAATCTCGTACTAGAATTATCTATTCCAACCTGAGTAATTGTTTTTTCAGTAATACTAATGAATTTGTTTCTAGTCTCGCCAGAAGACAACCAATGGAAGTTCCCGCCCCAATATTCAGGCGTTGTAGTATTTGGAGTGCCACCACTAAAAATACCTTCACACGCATTTTTCAATTTAATTCTCAGGAATGTCTTCTTCATTTTGTTCCCATCATTTTGTTCACATTTTCGGATATTTGCTCTTCCAATTGATGCGCTTGTTCATTCAATTCCTCAAGCTCTTCATTCGTCTCTTCAAACTTTTCTTTAAAATCGTAATCTTCCTCTACTACTTCAGTCTCTCCAACATATCGTCCAGGATTTAAGCTCCAGCCTTGTTCTTCAATCTCTGCAAATGTTACGACCTTACAAAGACCCAGTACATTTTCATACTTCTTTGCACCTTTCTCACTTCGATAACTTCTTACAATACTAGTGATTTGTTCAATCTGTTCTAATGTAAATTCCTTGTGAGCTTTGTCAATTTGCTTGAAAGTATTTCTTGCATCTATAAAGAGAACTTTTCCTTTCCGATCCGTATGTAATTTGTTCTTGTCTAGAAACCAAAGAGTACATGGAAGTGTTACTGTGTAAAAAAAGTTTGAACCGATTGAAACCATAATATCGACTGCATTGCCCAAAATCATTTTCCTTCTAATTTCGCCTTCTGCTCCTCGAGCATCTGCTGCTGAATTAGCCATGACAAATCCTGCACGACCATGTGCATTTAATGCTGAATAAAATAATTGTATCCAAAGATAATTTGCGTTATCTGTTGATGGCAATCCATGAGGCCATCGAGGGTCTCCTTTGATTTTTTCATAATCTACTTTCTTGACGTTGAATGGTGGATTAGCCATGACAAAATCAAACTTACCAACAACCTTGTGAGCATCATCATAGAAGGTATTTGCTTCTTTGACATCACCAGACAATCCGTGAACTGCAAGATTCATCTTGCACAAATTAACCGTGCCAGTTACTCTCTCTTGTCCATAAACAGATAATTCTTCGGAAGGATTCTTTTTTCGCTCCTCAATAAAATGTGCACTCTGAACAAACATACCACCAGAGCCACATGCTGGGTCGAGGAGTTTTCCATGGAATGGCTCAATGACTTCAACAATCAACTTGACCAAAGTTATTGGAGTATAGAATTCTCCACCCTTTTGGCCTTCACTCATTGCGAACTTGCCGAGGAAATATTCGTATATCTTTCCAAAGACATCACCTTCAATATGCTCTGTTGCTTGTGAGAATGATTTGAGAAGTGTGACAAGTAATTCGTTATCAAACTTTGAATATCCTCTTGGAAGTGTTCCTTTCAAGTCAGGGTTTTCTTTTTCGACAGCATCCATTGCACTATCAAGGGCTTGACCTATGTCGCTGCCTTCTGGCAAATTCAGTAGATGAGAATATCTTGCGTCTTCTGGAAGGAACAAGACACCTTCTGCCTGATAATCGAGCTTTCCTATTTGTCTTCGTGAACCTTCTCTTTTGCTTTCCAGCTCTTTTTGCTTCTTCGTAAATTTGATATCTGCGTGACGGAGGAATATGAGGCCGAGAACAGGGGTTGAATATTCAGCAGAACTCAACTTCGAGTTTGCTCTCAAATTATTTGCAATATCCCAAAGTCTTTTTTCAGTGTCGCCGTTATTTGCCATTCTTCTCCTCCAAAATATAATATGCTCCTCTGAATGATCCTACTTTTTTGGCGGTGTCCCAAATTGGGTTAGGATTTGACCACCTCTTGTGCGGATGTTG
>JBBSWF010000031.1:0-6721 GCA_038046365.1 Nanobdellota archaeon | reverse complement strand
CCTAGAAGAATTAGACGATCTACGACACAACGACCCTTAACTTAACGACATTGGGGAGCATCCCTCCTTGACATAGCTGGAATCCTCACCCATGAGGAAGCCGGCGAACTCAGAAAGACGATAAAAGAGAGAAGGTCCGATATGAGACGCAATATGGACCAAAGCGCAAAGAGGCTGCGATGATACTAGACACGGATTTCGTGATAGACGTAATGGAAAACGAACCCGAATCCATAAAAAGACTCCACAAAATGATATTGTCCGGGCAACCCCAGGCAATCAGCGCCCCGACCCTGTTTGAATTATGCAGTGGCGCGATCAGGTCTTTGAAGCCTGAACGGGAAAAAGAGAGAATACTGTCCACTTTGAAGGGAATGCCCATACTCCACCTCGATCCCGCAAGCGCGCAGAGAGCCGGCGAAATCGATGGCACGCTCATTAAATCCGGATGCCATATCCAACCCGCAGATTCCATGATAGCCGGGATCGCACTGACGACTGGCAATGCCGTGCTCACACGGAACATAAAGCACTTCTCCAGAGTGCCGGGATTGAAGGTAGAGACTTATTGAGACGATTTCGACGCCGCGGTAACGTACGGATGCCCAGACACGATACAGCGATCCCTTCGTCCTCGATCGTTTGAGGAAAGAATCCTACCTTGGCGCGGTCGATCAGGAGTGTAACTGGCAACATCAAGAGCCAGGATATGAAAATAAAGATGGACAATTTCGCAGAGATAAACTGGAGCGCAGTAGCCAGAGAAGCTTTCGACGGAAAAATCAGGGACATGGAAATCATAAAAAAATTCACAAGAAACGGAACATTTATATACTAAAGTGAATAATATTATTCATTAAGTGAATAACATGAGACATGAAACTGCGCTAAAAATTGTGGGCTTGCTAAGGAAAGATTTAGACAGAAGATTTACTATACGGGAGATCTCAAAACTACTTCAAATAGGCTATCGTCCGGCATATAATCACGTTGCCGAGCTTGAAAGGATAAATGCAATGACAATAAAAAAAGTGGGAAGCGCAAAACAGTGTTTCCTGAATCTCGAGAATGCACAATCTCGTCATTTTCTTCAAGAAGTAGATTTAGCAAGAAAAGAAGAATTGCACCTAAGCGATCAGAAATCGAAAAAAATTCTTGATGAGATCATACAAAAAATAACCAGCCAGGCGACCGCTTCGCTCCATTCAATAATCTTATTCGGAAGTCATGCTAAAGGAACAGCAATAAAATCCTCCGATATCGATCTACTCTTTATAGTAAGCAACATGAAAGACAAATCAGTAAGAGAAAAGATAGAAAGAGAATGCGCAGGTTACCAATATTCTCATAACGTCAAAATAAGCCCGCTGATCACTGATACAGAAGAATTTAAAAAAATGCTAAAATCTAAGGAAATGAACGTCGGAAAGGAAGCAAAGGAATACGGAATCGCACTCTATGGTTCAGAACAATTCTGGAGGTTGATATCATGGCAAGAATAGACCTTTTGAAAAAGAAAATCGATGCATACCTACGAAAAGAACAATTGATGAGAAAGGAAGAATACACTAAACTTGAAAAACCATTCTTGAAAAAGGCAAGGAAGAACTTTACTGTCGCCAATCTCATGTTTAAGATCTCTGAGCAGGATCACTTTAAGAAAGCGCTTACACTCCCTGAAGATTTTGAAACTTATGAGTGGGTCATTGTCGTTTCGTACTATTCGATGTATGTTTCTGCATTAGCTGCTTTGGCAAAGATTGGATTCAAATCAAGAAGCCATGCGGCAACTATTGTGGTTCTGGAGCACCGTTATGTCCATCAACAGAAAAATCTGGGGACAAAGCGTATTCAACAATTGACGAAGGCGTATGCACTCAGTGAAGAGTTGATCAACAAACTTATCCAAACCAAGACCAGAAGAGAAACCGCACAATATGATGCAACCCCCCTCATTTCAAGAGAAAATGCGGTCAGCGCGTTGGAAGACGCAGAAGGATTCATCACAAAAATGGAAGAGATCTTAACATCTTCTTAAACCACCGACGCGTCGCTTGAGCAGAGTCGATTTTGAATCAAACTTGACCACGATCAACAGCCCAAAACTACGGAAGCATTAAATATATGTTAATATTACCATAGAGTTATGGTGTTACTAACATGAAGAACAAAGATGTGACCATTTTGAGGCATCTAATAGAACACAAAAATGAAAAGTTCAACATCCGCAATATATCCAAATCCGCGAAGATGGATTATAAAAATACCCACGCCATCGTGAAGAGGCTTGAAAATGAATCACTCGTCAAACTTGAACAGTTCGGACAGTCCCTACGGGTCGAACTGATACCACAATCACACCCTCTTATATTTGAAGCGGAATGGAATAGAAGGAAAGACGCCCTAAAAAACAAAAATCTCGCAGTGATCCTAAACGATATTAAGACAGCGATAAAATCAAAATTCTTCATCATCCTCCTTTTCGGATCATACGCCAAGAATACACAGACCAAACACTCAGATATCGACCTGATGATAATCGCCCCAGATGGAAAGGAAGAGACAATCGAAAAAGACGTCCATCGGGCAGTAAGATCATTACCCCTCCCGATCCATCATATGGTATTCTCAGAAAAACAATTCCGGGAAATGATCGATGCAAAGCAACCAAACGTAGGACAAGAAGCATCACAGAAAAATGTGATCCTTTATGGGATAGATCAATATTACGAGATGACCAAATGACAGACAAAGCACGAAAAAAAGAGGCACAGCAGAACTTCGCGAAGTACCTGCAGGAAGGCCTAATCAAAAAAGAGAAGAATGAGACCGCTAAAACAATGTACATCAAGAACGCAGAGTTGTCACTAAACCTCGCAGAAGATTGCATGAACAGCGAATTAAAGCCCCATATCTGGGTCGTCGTCATCTCCTATTACTCAATGTTCTACATAACAAACGCGGTCTTGCTTGAGATGGGCTATAAGACCGGGGATAAGATAGTTCACAAAGTGACCAATGACGCCCTCATTGCACTCGTGACGGACAAGCTAACAAAAGGATTGATAGAAGAATATGAAAACACAAAAGAAGAAGCGCTAGAGATCGCCTCGATCAGATCAGAGGAGATCATCACATCATATGGATTAGAACTGGAAAAAAGATCAAAATTCCAGTATAACATGACCGAATCCATACAAGAACAGAAAGCAGACACCTCCCTAAAAAGAGCAAGAAAATTCATGCTTGAAATGAAAAAACTATTCCCATTATCCAAAAACGTGTAGTGACTATCCGGCGCTTAAACAATCGACGGCAAAAAAGAGAACGTTTATATAATCACAGTGGGAGTTTCATGTTCTTAGTGGTAGAAAAGGGGTAGAGAAAGTGAGAACACAATTTTTCCTCGTTCGGACCTTGGGTTCTCACGATAGAAAAACAGGTGGAATGCGTCCGCTTCTGGAATGATGCAGATTAAGAGAATTGAAGATGGCTAAATCAAAGACAAGTAAATCCCTAAAAAGAGGGACAGTCTTCCCTAAAAAAAGGGATTCTTTTTTACTCAAGAAAGAGTCGGATCTTGTTTATCTGTTCGCAGCAAGCCCCTGGAAACCACTCACTGAAAGCGGATTGCGAGAGGACTACGGCACAAAGTCCAAGAGCTACATATCCCTGTTCCTTGATAAATATGTGAGAGAGGGAATTCTGAAAACCGAACAAACAGGAAGTCTTACAACATATCATCTTGACTTATCATCAGCAAAAGCCAGAACCTGCGCAGGAGCAGTCCTTGAATTTGCCGGATGGTCAAGAAGCCCTCGCAAAGAAATGGAAAAAATAATAGAAAAAAACCCATACGCAAGCCATATTACCCTAATAACAGGCAGTTACGCCAAGGGAACGCAAACCGAGAAATCCGACATCGATGTCGTGATAATCATAGAAGACCAATGCGACCCAAGAAGAGTCAAGGCAAACCTGAACCTGCATTGCGAATTGAGCATACCCTATATCCACCTATATGTATTTCGAAATTCCGAGTTTATCTCAATGCTAAAAGATAGAGAGGCGAATTATGGAAAAGAGATAGTGAAAAACTGCCTGATACTGACTCAAGGACAAACATATCTCAAACTGATCGACGAGGCAATGAAAAATGGATTCGACTATAAGCATCTTGATCAATAGAGCAGAGAACGAGATATTCCTCGCATCAGCGATGAAAATTCTGAGTGAAGAAGAGAAAATAAGAATCCTGATGCAAGTCCCTCCCAACATGACGTTCTACAGCGCAGCGATATCCCATTCGTACTATTCAATATTCTACAGCGCCAAAGCGATACTCCTCACAAAGGGAATCATAACCACATCTCCGGACGCGCATAAGAAGACATTTGACCAGTTCAAACAAAACTTCGTCGACACAGGAATCCTCGACGTAAAACTACTGGCGATCTACAAAAAGATCGTCGTTCGAGCCGATGAACTCCTCGGAATATTCAGAGAAGAAAAACAGAAAAGAGGAGACTTCACATACAAAACCATACCTCAGGCGAATCAGGAACCAGCCGAAGACTCTGTGAAGAACGCAAGGATATTCGTGTCAAACATAAAGAAAGTTATCGAGCTGATTAAATGAAACTCCAACCGGGGTAGAGCCGGCCAAGTTGGGATAAGCCACGACGACAAAAAAGAAACGTTTATATATTAACAGTGAGAGTTTCACGTTCTTAGTGGTAGAAAGAGGGGTAGAGAAAGTGAGAACAACAAAGGGTAGAGCGTTAGCTGCATGTCTCTTAGTTGGCAGGCAGTATTTTTCCTCGTTCGGGCCTTTGGCCCTCACGATAGAAAAATCATGTGAGAACGAGAATGTCCTTGAATGACGTCACTTGAGTAGAGTCAAGAATGACGCACAGAAAAGGACAGAGCGGAGAGACTGATGGAGGAAACAGCCTGAAAAGAAGGACAAAACTCCTAGCAGTTGTAAGACCGCACCGACAGACCACCCCCCTCTTTCCCAAACGGGAAGGGTGGCAACAATTCAGAAAGAGAAGGGTAGAGAAAAGAAAGCCGGGTTAATTCCGGTTTCAGATAGAAGACCAGCTAAAGTAGATAAGGGAATAAGCGATATCACACTCACTGAGAGGATTTCTAACAGGACAATCACAGAGGACCTCGCAGAGATAAACAGGAAACTAGACCTGATAGAAGGAACCAAATATTGCCGCAAGACTGCGACAACAAAAACCTCTTTGTTTAATGCCTCACGACAAACATTCACACACTCACTAATAGCCTCCACCCTTGAGAAACTACCCCGAACTACCACTAAAATAGGGGAATTCTTAGAGAAAGTGAATGGAAGGAAAACAGCGAAGAGAATAGACGCTGGAAAGACGGACAAAGATAGAAAAGAATCAGCAGACGGCGCCGCCACCAATGGCGGCGGACGACCGCGGCCTTCGGCCACGGTCTTCGGTCGGACCCCGAAGGGGGCGACCCCCCCGACCGCCGCGCCAGTGGCGGCGCCGTCCAGACGTGTGGATGTTATCGACACAACTCTCCCTTCGCTTGAAGAGGCATTGGGATGGAAGAATAAGGCGCTTAACGCGCCTTTGGCGCCAAGAAGCGCCGAACCGACGATCAACGGAGGCGGCAGCTCTACCCAAAACACGGATCTTGAAAAAGTCGGCTTCGTTTTCAAAGATCCGCGGATCAACGCCACATGGCTTATACCGCTTCTCGTCACAGCGGGACTGGTAGCTGGATTGTTATTTTCGCCATCAGTGACGATGCTGGCAGGGTATGAACCCACAGTCGTCCTGCCTGTAGGGCAGACTTTTTTTGCTAACGGGACGATACCTCTGATGATGGAGGGAATGCCAGATTCTCTCTTAGTCAGCGGAACGAGCACGCCAGGCGCTATGTTCAGAGTTTTGTTAGTGGATGGAACGAATCGGCTATCAGTGATCGACACGACTGAGACCGGAAAGATCAACGTGACAGCAGGAGAAATAATCGAAGGGAACGAATCCACCACTTTCCTTTCAGCTTGTTTCGAGACCTGCGCGCTTTTGAACTGGTCGAACTCGAGTTTGCTTGAAGTTACGGTAGTGAATGGGAGCGTGACGATAGGCAACGTGAGCTACACGCCTGCTAAAATTATTGTGAGTGAAAACCACGCGCCAGCGTTTATAAGCGGAACCATGAACTGGACCATATCCGCAAACGATAGCCTCTCAATCGAGCTTGGACCATACTTCACCGATACGGACGGCGATGCGCTGACATTCGTGGCCACGGACAACCCCCACTTTAACGTGACAGTATCCGGGACGACACTGACCATCACTGCTTTTTCGAACTGGACAGGAACCGACTCGATAACAGTGATAGCCTCAGATGGAAAGGAATTGACTCGCGGCAACGCCACGGTGACTGTCAAACGAGAATCCACAGAGAACGAGCTTGTAGTCGCAAACTCACCATTCTATGTCGAGGAGGCAGTGGCTGATGAGATCGACGCCGCCGGAGAGGCAATCGTGATTGTAGAAATGGACCTGAAAGCAACAAAACATTTGACCCGAGGAGCAGAAAACGGAGCGCTTGAAGCGCGAACTGCCAAGGATGAGATTATTTCTGCACGAGAGAACGTCCTGAAAGGAAGGAAGAAGGCCGGGAAATCTGAAGAAGCAGGAGCATTAGCGGAGGATGGAATCTC
>JBBSWF010000030.1:0-3892 GCA_038046365.1 Nanobdellota archaeon | reverse complement strand
AACCGCAGAAGAACCGCATACTTCAACCACGACAACTAGTTTCCGCGCAAAGCCATTGGACCCCAGACCAATTTAAAGCTGTGGGACGAGACCTATGCTAACTCAAACAGGGAGGCCAAAAGCTCAACATACATCGCATCGCTCCATGCCTGCGCGAGGCACCCTTCGCTTGAGAGGTGCGACGCGGAGCTGAGCTCGGCATGATGGCCGATGGCGCCCATGAATAGCAGCTCCTTTGTGGAGGCTTCGAGGATCGCATCGATATACTTCTTGTATCTTATCAGGTAAGTGCGACGCATGACGATCGCGGCCATATTGTTGACCCAAAACCACGAATCACCACGGTGATACGACTTGACGTCATCGCCAGTCGAGTTCTCGGTGAATAACGGGTGGTCCTTCGATATGGTCGCAATTCCCCCCCAGTCAAGCCAGAGCTTTGGAAGGACATGATCGAAACATGACGCCCACTCATTATGCGTAAGAAGCTCGGGATACACATAAGCAGCGATGAATACATTAGGACGGATCGTCGGGTCATCCTTGCCATCATTGAGATACTTGCCGTTCCAGAACACCGCTTTCGTCGTCTTTTGGAGCTGGGATTCGCAGGGAGCTGGAACGCCCAGCTTCTTCGCGAAGCGCATCGCAGAAAGAGCGAGACACTGCATCTCGATGCGCGCGCCGGATCGCGTATCGCCACCCCACTCAGTGTCCATCCAAGTCTCTTTAGGACCATTATAGATTAGACCGTCACGCATAACAGTATTGATACGATCTATTGTCTCAGAGAGTTTAGATGAGATAAGGGATATCTCTTCTTCTGTAAACACCGCAGGATCCTCATCCAACATCTCCCCCAGCCGGAAATAAGTCCACAGCACTCCATCCAGCGCGGGATTGACTGCAGACTTACCCTCCTTTCCAGCAAAGAAAACAGGAAGGCTGATGCCATCGACTATCTTCGAGACTTGATCGAGAAGGATCTGTCTGGAGATATCCTTGCGCCCGATGATCGCGAGGCCTTTTGCCGAGACCGCAGAATCCCTAGCCCATGATTGGAAGAACCAAGGCAGGCCCGCATAGACATTCTTTTTCCCGACAATGAGGCAATCAAGCGAGTTTGCCGCGCACGCGAACGCCAGATTGTTCAAGACTGTCGAATCTGGGAGCTTGCCGCGCCACTTCATCACCCTTGATTCCTCAATTCGGATGAGATCATCTTTAGCGATCCAGGCCTTTAGAGCGCTCGAGATAGCCTGAGCCTTTGTGAAGCCAAAGCCGACCGTGAAAGACTTCGCGCTGACGGAAAGAGCCGAGAACACATGCCGTTTAGAGGGATGGCTGTTCCTTGCCGCGTCTCTTTGATAATCTCTTTCTAACCAGCGCTCGTCTTTAGAGAACGCGCCTTCAGGAGAATGAATCGCGACGAAAAGGTCATACTCGCCGAAAGAATCTTGAGAACTTGCAGGATCTCTCCCATCGTTTCTCTTGGAGTATGAGACAAGGGCGCCTTGAGGGAGATGCTCGATACAGTAATTGCGCCCCCATTCACGATTGTCATACGCGTGCTTGCAATCAAGAACCAGCCGCACGTCCACTCTATTTTTAGCCTGATACAGTATCGCGTTGAATGCGCCAGGCATGAGAAATGATTCAGTGAAAGAACTCCGCCTGCGATCGACGCCCACAAGCTTGTTTGATACTTCTACTACCGGATCATCATGCTCAATCGACTCGATGAACTTGAAGACCTCACCAGGGCGACGCATGGCGAAGACACCATCGTACCTAGATGACGGGACCGGTGACAGAAGAGCGAAGCCGCCGATCCTGTTCGACAAGATGGCGCAGCCCTGACAGTCATTCGAAGAAGCCGAAAGATTGTCGAGACAGTCAGTGACTTTCATCAGCTAAAACCCCAATAATAGTCATCTCTTCGAAACTGGAAAATCAGGAATAAAAGGCTTTCTACGGATTTTAATCAACTTCCACTCTTCCGGATATTCCGGAAACTCCAGGAGCAAGCCATTTATTGGATCTTCCACTCCTAATCAGAGATATGGTGGAACCCGAAGAAACTGACATAGCAGCCGTAAAAAATAAGCTCAGAACATACAAGGCTGATGAACTGTCATTCAACGAACCTCATTTCGGAATCCAGCTCTCTATGAGAGGAGGAAAGATCACCGAGGTGAAAAACCATCTATTGAACCCTGACGCACTAGACCAGGCATACACCGAAGAAGGAAAATATGGGGAAACAAAGCACATACTGCACTTCCGTATCAGCAACACACGCACAATGATAATCCCAGCGATATTCGACCCGAGAGGCAGGAAAGGCTTATATGCGATCACGTATATCATGAGACACAGAAGATGCCTTAAAACAGAGGGGTTCGTATGATAACCGCTGAAGCAAAATCCGGAAGCTGCGCCGGGCATGGAAAGATAGTCGACTACGACAGAGAGAACGACATAATCTCCATCCACAACGGATTCTCAAACGATGAGACGTTCAAGGGAAACATAGTAGCCGGAGACCTGATCCTGGATATCTCGACGAAGTCAAGGATCCGCGGGATCGAGATCCTCAACGCATCAGGATTCCTGAAAGAGTTCGCGATCAGCACGGATACATTGGAACACCTGGAAGATGCCAGATTCGAAACTTCCACAAAACCATCCGGGATAACAATAGGGATATTCTTCAAGACAAAAGCTTTCAAACATGAACTGCCCGCGAAGATCGCCGTGCCATTGAGCGCAAGAGGGATATAACCCCTATAATCGCCCAATAACAGATAACCCCCGACTCACTGCTCCCCGCGATAGTACGCGGCAGCATCCTCTGGAGACACAGAATTAATTATCTCATCAGAGGATATCTCAAAGCCTGCCCATGTGGCGATCCTTGGACACACCTCGATGTGGAAATGGAAATCATCCACCGGGGAGTAATGCAGGAAGAAGTTGTAGCTGTCAGTGAGCCCCTTGACCCGTTCAAGGACCATATGCAGGATCTCCGACAAGCCGTTTAGATCAGTGATCTCAGAGAGGTTCTTGACATGCTTCTTTGGCATCACCCAGACCTCATAATTGAACCTCGACGCGTAAGGAGCGAATGCGACAAAACCATCATTCTCAAAACATCTCCTGTAAGAACCCTTCTCACGCGAAATGATATCACAGAACGGGCAAGATTTGTAAGCCTTGAACGCAGAGAGCTCATCACGCACAAGCTTCGGGATGTGATTGAGAGCCATCAGCTGCGTGTGGGTGTGGATTATGCTGGTCCCTCCTTTCTCACCGCTGTTCTTGAAGATGTCAACATAACGGACGCTGGGTTTTAGCATCAGCTCCTCGATGCGCTTCTGGTACACCTTGATGACCTCTTCAAGCTCTGCATGAGACAGGTCCTGGAGCTGACGATGATGATCCGGAGTCTCTATGATGATCTCGTGATACCCATAATTGGCAGAGAAAGTATAGAACACATTATCAGTCTTTATCTCCGGCTGGCCAGTCGGCTCGAGCGCGGCGAACTTATTTGGAATCCAGCGGACAGCCCACTTGCCATCCTTCTCAATCCGGCCTATCTCCGCAGGAGTGGTCTCTTCATTGCCAGGACAGAAGAAACAATGAGATATCGCTTCAGGATCAGCGCGAGTAGCCGGATTTGGAGCTGACTTGAACTGCTGAGGCCGCTTAGAGCGATTCGTCGATATAATAACCCAACGGTCCAAAATGTAGTCCTTACGGAGCTCACCCACTAGTAACCACCTCTTTCTGATAATTTCCCGATTTCTGGTTTATAAACGTTATGGACTTGACGGGCTTTGCGTGGAAACTCACTTGGTGGTTGATTCTTTGAGTTTGTCTAGTTCGG
>JBBSWF010000029.1:0-1076 GCA_038046365.1 Nanobdellota archaeon | reverse complement strand
CAACATCCGCACAAGAGGTGGTCAAATCCTAACCCAATTTGGGACACCGCCAAAATATTCATCACCCATTATCCTCTATTAGCAAAGCCCATGGCAAAGTCTGGAGAGTATGACGCTGTCTTTTATGGACACGACCATGTAAAGAACATGGATAAGATCAAAGATTGCATAATCGTGAATCCTGGAGAAATATCGGCCCATAAAACTGGGATAGCGACGTTCGCGATGTATGATACCAAAACAAACACCGCTGAAATCATAGAACTCAAGAAGACTGTCACCACAAAAACAAAAGACGTGACTGAACACTTCGATAAGATGAATTTTTCTTTAAACAAATCAAAAGACCACGCTTATTGACCAGAATGGAATAACAACCCCCTTGCTCATCTATGGCCCATCTATCCCGGATAACTTAATCGGACGCAAAGCATTCATTGTGATACTCAAGTCATAGCCGACAATCAAATAATCTTATGTCCCACACTCGTCCATTCCGGAAGATATAAATACAAAATATCGGGGAATCGCTTTATGGACGACAGAAAACGAAGCTTATTAAGCACAAAACTCATCCCGCCGTTATGTGGTAGTGGTGGACTAATGGATAAGAAACAGAAACCTCAAACAGTGATCATCAACGGCTTTGAAGTAGAGGCATTCCTGCCGGCCAGCCTCAGAAAACAGCTAAAAATCAGGATTTAACCCTTGGTTGGATAAGTTCTGAGGGTTTGTAGATCTTCTCGTAATATCTCTCTTTGTTCTCATAGCAGGCCTGGTCTTTCCATCTTGTCTCATGGCTGCACACCGGTATGTCCAGAGACCGGGCGATGTCTAGGTGAATCGCGTCGTTGAGGGATAATTTGGTCCGCGCCAGATTATCGAGGTAGTCAGGCGTCAGAGTGATATGTGTATGGACTGAGATCTCACCGATAGCGTAATCCTCGATTATTCTGCCGTATATATCTCTTGATTTGTCCAACGAGAGACTTCTCTCGATTCGCAGCGCTTGGATAACCTCTAACTAAACTTGTGCGTTTTTGCTTAAATACCTCCGAGCGATTTCCCATCGTTTA
>JBBSWF010000028.1:0-3770 GCA_038046365.1 Nanobdellota archaeon | reverse complement strand
TTTCGGTTTTAGCAACCACTCTTCAGAAATCACTCACCTTCGGAGATACTGATTTTATACGGCTGCCGGGAAAACCGAAGCGCGATAGCGCGAGGTGCGTCAAAACAGTTCTATGAACTCGTCTCGCGTCATTCCTGTCTGGTGTACGATACTCAGAAGCGTGCTTTGGCGAGTTCTTTATGAAGAGGAACAGGGATGACAATCTTTCCATCGTTTCCATCTTTCTTGAGGATTGCATGACTCCCAGTTGTACGTGTGTGAACGAACCCGACCTTAGAAAGAGTCTTAACGACTTTCTCACCGGACACTACAGGCAGCTTTGGCATTGTGGGTTACCTCCACAAAAGAGAAAGTAGGCGGACTTCCGCTTTCGAAGTCGTCGAGCTTTTCAGGGAACTCTTCCAAGTACAGGCTTATCGCCTCTTTGATGTTTTTGGTGGCTTCCTCGATCGTGCTGCCCTGGCTCGCGATTCCCAATCCATTACAATGAGATACATATACTGTTTCCCCGGAACTCAGCTTCTCTTGGACGAGGACTATATCGAGGTAATGCTTTGTTGCCATCTTGTTTTGGAGGATTGCTGACTATATAAATTTCACTCAAACTATCAACCCCCGACCCCAAACCCCCAACCAGTTCACAATACGGCTGCCTAGAATCAAATCCCGCAACAACCATCGGAGATTCAAATATCTCGATAATCATGTTTGCGTTCTAGGATATCTGCGATTATTGCCCGATCACTTTCTAAAAGATAGATGACGCGAAATCGATTTATGTGGATTGACCAGTAAGGATTGCCTTTCAATTTCTTGCCTAGCGGCGCCCGATCCTCGAGTTGGAGGATTTTGTTCCAGATTTGTTTCTGGATTCCGGTGTCCTTGATCTTGGAGAACGACTTTTCGAATTGTTCTGTGAAAATAAGGGTGATTGTCATGCCAGACCGGGGTGTCGTTTCAAGAATTCAGACTTGCTTAGGAAGGGCCCTTTGAGGGCGTTTTCAATCTGTTTGATCTCAGCAGGATTGAGTTCGCCGGATTCGACATAGCGATCGAACAACTGGGACTTACTGAGAAGAAAGTCATATTCTTCTTTTGATATGCATACGGTGTCGCTCATGGGGGTGATTATAACGAGACTATTTTTAAATCTGTCGTGAGTTTTGCTGGGCGTGTTTCTCCAAGTCCCGAAAGAGCCTTTTGATGCTTCCGAAATCCAGTCTTTCTTGATGGTCTTCCCGTCCGTCAATCCCACCAACCCCCGACCCCAGACCACCAACCCGTTCACAATACGACTGCCGACAGATCGAGATTCTATTGGATCTTGCGACCCATGGGAATAGAAAGATATATAAGCTTAACTTTACATACATAAAGTAAAATGGACACATATAAAGTTAAATGGACACTGCTCGGACAGGAGATATTTTCTTTGCTCTGCAAAAGGGCCGGAGAAAAGATGAGCCAGAGGGAGATAGCCAAGATTCTTGCTGTATCACCTACTGCTGTCGGTGATTCTATTAAACAACTAAAAAATGGCGATCTTATCAAGATCGAGAAGGCAAAGACTGTTAATTTTATCTCTTTCAATAGGGATGGACAGATAGCGATGGATCTTAAAAGAGTTGAAAATCTAAAAAACATCTATACTTCGGGGTTATCTGATTATCTGGAGGAAGAGCTTGCCGGTTCGACGATCATATTATTCGGGAGCTATTCAAAAGGAGAGGATACCAATACGTCAGACATCGACATCGCGGTTATTGAAAGGAAAGACAAGACGCTTGATCTTGGAAGATACGAGAAAATTTTGAATCGGAAAATAAATGTGAATTTCTATGATTCCTGGAAAAAGATCCATGAGAACCTTAAAAACAATATATTGAATGGTATCCTATTGCATGGGTGTGTTGCGCTATGAGGCACTTGAAGTCGTTTGAAGATTTCATGAAAGAAGGAGTCGTGAAAAAGGTCTCAACGAATACCGAACGGGCAAAAAATTTAGTGATTGAGTCAGATAGGAAGATGCGCTCCATAAAGATCCAGTTAGAGAAGATCGGCGTGATTGAGGATAATGCGAACGACTATGTTGAACATTGCTTTGATTCTATGATGAATCTTGTGAGGGCGAGATTATATCTTAAAGGATATTCAGCTTCAGGCCCCGGGGCGCATGAAGCTGAGGTCTCGTACCTTAGAGACCTAGGTTTTAGTGATAAGGAAGTTCAGTTTGCAGACCAGCTGAGATATTTCAGGAATGGTATTCTCTATTATGGCACAGCTCTCGACAAAGAATACGCTGAGAAAGTTTTAGCGTTCACAAAAAAGATGCATCCCCTGCTGAAAGCGTTATTGAAAGAGGATTTAGTGTAGTGATAGTTGGTTTATTGGACACGCAAGTACGCTAACACATCAGTAATTGATTCAGATGAAATCCCGACCCCAGACCACCAACCAGTTCACAATACGGCTGCCGGGAACACCGAAGTCCGAAGGACGAGGTGCGCCAAAGGACCGTAGGTCCTTTGTGCGTCTTCGATTCCCGAATAGAATACGGCTGCCGGGAATCGAACCCGGATCCCGAGCTTGGGAAGCTCATATCATACCACTAGACCACAGCCGTGTCTATGTTGTCTGTTAGGTGGGGAGAGTGCCATTATTTAAACTTCTCCGGTAAAGTGCCGCTTCATAATACTAAAAGGAGTGCCGGAAAAGCGATCTCGAGAGTTTAGAGCCGGAGGTATGTAGTGGGCGTTGATTGGGATGATCGCCGCTCTTCAAGTGACATGATATGTTGGCCCAATCGGAGTATGTGTTTTCTGAAGTTCTCGATTGCCTCTGCTAGAATTGCCGAGCATGGATCTGGAGGCGCATTTAGCGCGCCGCGGGCCCAGTCTTGGTTTTCAAATGATGTTTGAGGCAATCTCCTTGAATAGTTGCGATCGCTTCCGCGGTATACTATGTCTATCAGGAATCGTTCTTCAGGCATCTGGGCGTTTAGTGGAAAGCCGCTTCTGATTTCATGGCCATGCGGGATTCTGGTTCCAGATGGTGTCCCTCGAAGGACTGAAGGTACGAGTAAAGACCAGTCTGGAGATATGAATCTTATCTCCACATGGGTCGATGAGCCGCTAAGGAACGTTTCTTCCACTCTCTCAAGTTCTCCAAGGGCATATCTTTTATTGATAAAGTAGGTTGATAGCGACGTTGGTTGTTTTCTCTCGTTGGACGAGTAGAGGGTCAATATGTCTTTAGTGGTGGGTGAGTTCAGGTCCAATCCAAACTTTTTCAGTTGAGGGTGATCGTATCCTATGATGTATGGCAGCGCCGCTGCTATTGCGAATGTAGTGTGCTTGGGATGGTGCGGGTCGTATAGGTCGACTATTATTTTTGCGGGCACTGCGTTATCGTGCAGCCATGATAGGTCGTCGGGATGGTCTTGATGGGCGCGATCGAGGTTCAGATCGGCTGATGCCATCGCGGTGATGCCTCCTGCATGGATAGAGTAAAAAAAGGAGGATTTGTATCCTTTTGCGCAATGGAGTTGGGCGATTTCCACAGTCTCGGTTCCGCTTCGCATGGCCACGTCTTTCATGACCAGGCTCATCAAAGAGGTTCCAGGGATGAGGTCAGGTGAGTCCACGGTGGGGTTTTCTGGCATCCTCAGGCGATTCTGGAGAGGTATAAAAGATGTATCGATCGAATCGAGGGATTGTCAGTATCTCCGAAGGTGAGTGATTTCTGAAGAGTGGTTGCTAAAACCGAAAAGT
>JBBSWF010000027.1:0-8670 GCA_038046365.1 Nanobdellota archaeon | reverse complement strand
GGGGTGGTCAACATCCTTTCCATAAAAGTTAACCCACTTTGATACACCGCCAAAAAATCGACGCTTGGGCGCCACCGGACGAGTGAAGGCCGCAAAGAGCCTTAAAACACAACAGCCCGGCTGGCTTTAGACCCAGAACTCATTTTGAGGATCTAGGCTGCTTCATGTCATTCTTCCTGACCCGCTCGCCATAATCCTGGAATTCCTTGACCGTCATCTCGGCAGCCTTGTTGAAAGCAGTCATCTCAGACGACGCGCCATAAGCCTCCTCAGCCATCCGCTGGGCCTCGACAGAATCCTTTGCCTTACCCTGGGCAAGAAACTGGGACGCGAGCTCGTTGATCTTAACAATCTTCTCAATAAAGTTTGTCATGGAGGACTGCTTTGAATGGGGGTATATAATTATTTGGGAGGAATCTGGGGCATCAATATCTCGACGCATGAGCATTCTTTAAATACCACCCACTGCTTCTCGACGGCATGCAGACGATCACGCTTGTCACCGGCGGAGCCGGGTTCATAGGAAGCCATGTAGTCGAAAGATTGCTCGCTGAAGGACATGTAGTTCGCATCTTAAATGATTTCTCTACAGGCGATGAAGACAACCTACGCGATGTCTCAGACAAGATCCAGCTAATCAAAGGGAGCATACTCGACAAAGAACTTGTCAGGGGCGCAGTCGCGGGATGCCAGACTGTAATCCACCTTGCCGCGCTCACTAGCGTGCCTGACTCGATCAAGAGACCATCAGACTACATGGAAGTGAACGTCGTCGGATCATCCAATGTGCTTGCCGCAGCAAAGGACGCAGGAGTGAGGCGCGTCGTGATGGCATCGTCAGCCGCAGTATACGGCAATGAAGTCGAGCCGCCTGTGACTGAAAACATCGTGTCCGCCCACAGATGCTCCCCTTACGCAGTCAGCAAATACGCGATGGAAGAGATCGGAAGGGAGTTCTCCAAACGCGGGCTTAACTGCATCTCATTGCGACTCTTTAACGTGTTTGGGCCGAGGCAACGAGGGGATTCTGGCTATGCCGCAGCGATACCTGCATTCATGGAAGCGTGCAGGATGGGCAAGAACCCAGTGATATATGGCGACGGGAACCAGACCCGCGATTTCACCTATGTGGGAAACGTCGCCGAGGCATTTGTACGCGCCGCGACGCTGCCTGGCATCGGCGGAGTCTACAACATAGGAAGCGGACGGACAATCACTATCAACGAACTGTGCGCCGAGATAATCAAGATCAGCGGCGCAGACGTCAAGACAGCACATGAAGCTGAGAGGGCAGGCGACCTCAAGAATTCCTCAGCAGACATATCCAGAGCATTCAAACACCTCGGGCTACGCGAAGGCCAACCACTTAGCGAAGGGCTTAAAGCCACATGGGACTGGTTCTCCAGAAAGAGGAATTGAGATGCCCCGCAAGCCCAACTATCTGAATCCCGATACGGACCAGGATCTCCAAGTAAGGCCATTAGACCTTGTTTATCCCGGATTCTTGAGCAGAAGAGACATGAAGCGCCTCGCGAGATGCACCACCGAGCTCAAAGAAGTCGCAGTCGAGCGCCCGAAATACATCGACATCGCCCTAGATGAGAACCTCAAATACCTGTTAAGGACAATCCCTGCCGCGAGGCGCCATCAAGACGAACTGCAACAACTCTTCGCCGAGATATTCTGCGAGGTCAAGCGATACGGACACTTATACCACAAGATACAAGAAACGCTCAAAGGCGAGACAGGGACTGTCGCAGTTATAAGCGAATGGGCGCAATGGATCGACGGCACAGTGTACGAGATCAACCAACCCGAGGTGAGGATCATGCCGATCCTATTAAACTGGGCACAGATGATCGAATCGCCGTCACAAGCAGGGTATCGGACGATCGCAGCAGACCACCAGAGAGACGACACGATAACAATACCATGGCAGTCCTCGCTTAACCTGACTGAGAGGATGATGATAGATCCAAACATAATCCTTATCACCGCAGGGATCTTCACCGGAAACGGCCAAAATGAACACCATGTAGAACAGGTCGACCAATCCTACAAAGACGCGCTCATCAGAATCCTAGGATCGGCGTATAACAGATCGGGCGGGCACTGCATCAACTGATGACCGATTATCCGGCCGATGGGTCGCCGACCGATCCAGACACCACCGCCGGAAGCGGAGTGAAGAAGAGTTCCTCATAAGCCAGCCAGGTCTGATAATTATAGATTATGTCAGCGAATTCATTCTTGACTGCCTTGACTGAATCATGGTATCCTTTAGGAGAATCAGAAACTATAGTCATCGTGACGTCCCAGGCGCCGAACATCTTGGCAGCATAGATTATGTTCGGATGCGCTCTGACGAACTCCTTTAGCTTGGATTCATCACGAGCGTCGAACTTCCGGAAGTTGACAGCGTAAGTGTACCAGGAGAGGCCTAATCTTGAGAGCTCTAAAAGAGGAGAGAACTGGCGGATGATCCCGGAATCGATCATGTTTTTCATCCTGTAGACCACAGTATCCGGGCTGACCTTGAGGGATTTGGCGATCTCATAGCTCGACTGCCGCGCGTCCTTGCAAAGGGCGAGGAGGATCGCCATGTCCTTCTTGTCCACGTCAGGCATCGAGAAAGGCTTGCCCTTGATCGTGCTAATCGGATTCGTCTTTGCACCCCAATAGAACCTGGGGACCTGGATAGAGAGGTATCTCTTGACTACAGCCAGCTGCTCTTTCTCCAGGATGACGTCCGGGAATTTTGTCAGGAGATCTGTCATAAGCTTGTCGAACTCAAAGTTCGACCTGGCGACCATGTTCCATTCTACATCCCAGGTGTCGGTGTACTGCATCACTGACTTGGTGTGAGGGTGGGTTTTGAGAGTCGAGATCAAAGAAGCGTGCTTGGATCTCGCTTTCTCATCCAGGAGCATGAACACCCTGTAGGTTTGGAAACCCAGGCGTTCAAGATCGATGATCGGGACGACTGATATGAAAGCGCCCTGATCCTGCAAGCGCTTGACGCGGTAAGCCACAGCGTCGCGGCTCAAGAGCACCTTCTTTGCGATGTCAGAAGCAGGCATACGACCGTCCTCTGAGAGAAGGGCCAGGATCTTCCTGTCCTTGGCATCGAACTTCGCAGTGCCTGGCTGAGAGGACAAACGTTGCACTATATCGACCATGATCGGATAATACCGCAAGTTGCTAATAAATATTGCGGTAAAAACGAGATTTATTGTCGCATATTTCTTATCCTAAGGGGGCATTCTATTTCGAAAACATTCCGGAGATGAGAAGATGATAACAGAAAAGATAGTCGGAAAAGACATGGTCAGGAGCATCACCAAGGCAGTGATAGGAGTGATCGCGCTGATTCTCGTGATCGAGATCGTGACAGCATTCGTGTGGCCAGTATACAACGTATGGGCAAGCGAGAAGAAAGGACAAGCAGAACTCGCGCAAGCCACATCGAACAGGAAGATCGCGGTGCAGGAAGCGGAGGCGAAGAAAGAATCAGCGGTACTGCTCGCGGACGCAGAGGTATTGAGGGCGCAAGGAGTCGCCAAAGCCAACCAGATAATCGGAGAGAGCCTGAAAGGGAATGAGGCCTATCTTCGGTACTTGTGGATAACCGACGTCGCAGGCGCGAATATCGACAAGACAGTCGTTTACGTGCCGACAGAGACCAACCTGCCGATATTGGAGGCGGGGAGGTCTTTGAAGATAGAGGCGATGCCAAACTAAGGACCAGCCGGAGCATGAGACCTGGAACTCTTTTATTTTTTGAATTCCACTGCATTCAACAAGCCGCCGCCGACAAGAGTAAAGTATAAGAATCAAATGACAACTCCTTGGCGCATGGAAACCTTATATGTAGTATCGGCATTCTTACGCGATGGTGACAAAGCTCTGCTCCTTCAAAGAGGCCCCAATCGGCAAGTGCTTCCAGGCTTCTGGGAGATGCCCGGAGGAAAGTGGCACACTGACCGGGGGTTAGAGGAGACCCTCACGGACTGCGTGCAACGAGAGACCGGGCTTGTGATAAAACCCACTAGACCAATTGGAGTGTTCTCATACACCAACGACAAGACAAACCTCCAATACAGAGAGATCTGCTTCCATGCACAAGTAGATGGGAGTCGGGAGGTTTCTTTATCCCCAGAACATGGCGCATATAGATGGGTCGGGCACAACGAGTTATCAGGACTCACCATGTATGAAGACGTCGCTCAGATGGTCATAAAGGGATTTGATTCGACTCGCAGAGGCGAGAAAAGAGTATCATTTCCGAAAATATGGTAAAAATGTTTTAAAACGACAAGAAGGACTAATCAAGATGGACAGAGAAATCATCAGGACAGCAGCAGGCCTGTGGCCAGGCACAGGAGAATCAGGGATTGAGTATGAGAGAAGGATCAGCAAAGGATAGCTGCTGTCAAGAAACCCCTACTAATCAGCAGTTGACCTTCTCCAAATCTGCGATTGTGCCCACATCAGTCCAGTCACCCACATCAACCCACTCGAAAGGCGTGCCTTCCTTGATGAGCAGCATGTAGGCGTGAGGCAGCTCGTATTCGCCCCTTATCGACTTAGGGATTGTGTGGAGCGCATTGAAGATGGACGTCGGGAGGCGAAAGACGCCAGACACAGCGAGGTCAGATGGAGGATACTTCGGCTTCTCGATCACTGACTTGATCCGCTGACCATCAGACTCTATCACGCCGAAACGCTCAGGATGATCTACTCTGGCGGCACCCAGGACCCCGATACCAGGCCTGGAATGAATGATCTTCTTGATCGCGTCCTTGCCGACCCAGCAGTCGCCGAACATGAGGATGAAATCCTTGTCTTTGATTGAGAAGAAATGCTCGGCCTGCAAGACAGCATGGCCAGTGCCTAATTGCTCATGCTGGACAGAATAACTCAGGTGAACTCCGAACCTGCCTCCATCACCGAAGTGCTGCTCGATGCGCTCCTTGAGATAGCCGACGACAACTATGATATCAGTTATGCCGCAATCCTTGAGGTCCTCAATAATCTTCTGGAGGATCGGCTTGCCCTTGACAGTCACCATCGCCTTAGGATACTCGTGCGTGATCGGCTGCAGACGCTTGCCAATCCCTGCGGCGAGGATGACTGCCTTCATCGCAAGGATTCCTCCAACTTGCGACTCTCTCTTTGCCCGTGATTGTTGAACTCGATCAAAGCCATGGCGAGAGCTTCCCTCACCTCATCTGAAGAATAGTCGTGCATCAAAGAGGCCATGGCCAAGAGATCCTGGGCTTTTCTTGAAGGCATGCCAGACTCAGGAATGTACGGATAAAACCGGGCCACACCATAATGCCCCGACTCGTCTGATACCACCGAAACCCCATGAGCGCACCAGTCCTGCTCATGGAACTCATCGAATATGCGCTTGGCAACGCCAGACTCCCGACGGTACCATGGCTTTGATATGGGGAATCCAGCGACGAGGGTTCCCCTTGGAGGGACAAATCTCGACGCCTCCCTGAGCAAGTCGTGGGTGACACCTTGCGAGTACAAGACCACACGATGGAATGAATGAGCCAGCTCATCCCTGAGTTCATTCCAATTCCTCCCATCATCAAGGATTGTAGACTTGGGATACATCTTCCTAAGAAGATCAGTCATCCCGGAGCCAGCTCCAAGGTTGAGGATGCATTCCCCATCGTGCGGTGTCGCGAAATTAATCATCCTGTCGACTAGGACATACGGAGGTCTTGATAGGTCTTCACTCATGACAAAAGGGCATGATAACTGAAATTTAAATGTGACTGTCTGCAACGAATGTGTGTTCAATCGAACAATCCAAACAAGTCCAGTAACCAGTTCACTATGCGCTGAGGGACGCTAGGACGGTCGCCTGCAGCGACTGCCAACGTGTCGAAATTCTGGACGTCGCCGTCTACAGTGAATGAGTATTCCGCCACATTGTCCTGGGGGATGTTCTTTAACATCCACTTGACGACAGGATCATCCTTGATGACCCGATCTGGCTGGACAGTGAAATCAATGTCCTTGACGCTTCGAGCTATGTCTTTTGGGATCTCGACGACAAGCTCGAAAGACGTGAGTCCGCCTTTTGGCGGCTCAACAGAATAGACGAACTCGGTCTGGTCCATTGATGAGTTCCCGTATTCAATGCGCAACGCGCGCTTCTCGACCTTGACGTCAGGATTGAGAGCTCCCTTAACTTCTTTAACCAGGTCCGGACGCTTCTCTTTGATATCCTTCATTGGCTTGAATTCAGTCCTTTCTGACTTGATCTTGACCTTTGGAAGAAGATCCTTAGCATCTCTCTCTTTCTTTTGCGCCTCGTCCTTTCTGCCTTCCTTCTCGAGACGAATGGCCTCTTTCTTTAGCTCGATCGCCTTCTTGCGATCCTCTTTTGGCACCTTAAGCCGCTCATAGACCCTCTCTTTTAGATTCTCTGGATCGGGTTCGCGCAGCTGCTTCTCCACGCCAGGGGATTCTTTTCTCCTCACGGCGTCGGGATTGCCAATGACGGCCCGGGCAAGCTTTCCCTTGCGAGGCCTAGTCTCGCCAAGACCGTCCTTTGGCAAATCGTTCTCTACGCCACCGACAGCGTCAGACTCCATATCCTGAAAACCTTTAGAAGGCCTGCCATCCTTGACCAGATCCAGGAGCGGCCTATCTCCCTTGTTCACTTCGCCCATCTTCTTATCAGGCGCGATGACATTCGATTCACCTAAACGATCACCCTTCCCGCCTGGAGGGATAGAATCAGAAGCGACTGCCACATCTTTCTGGAGAGGCCCATCCTTCCCGAGCGGAGGCCGTTTCATCGGCCCGCCATCAGGTGAAGGAAGACTATCCTTAGGAGTCTTTTCGACCAGAGCTGGATCATCAATCAGCCGACCCTTTTGCGCCTGCATCTGCTTGAAACGATCTACTAGCAGCTGCCTCTTCTCAGGAGGGAGGGACGCAGCCCACTTCTTGAAATCCTCAGGAGATTCGAATCTGGGCGGAGGCGGATTGCCTGATTGAAACTTATCGATCGCTTGAGAAGACGAGACGATGCCTTCCTTGATCTTCTTGACAATAGGCCTTGAAACAGCTGCTCGCGGTAATGATGGATCGCGTGGCGGGGCGCCAGCCGGATCTGCCTGGATGAAATCCCTTGGAGGAGGAGTCGGAGGCCTGACTGGTTGAACGGCTTGATCTGGCTGAACCGAGACGATCATCGGCTCCTTGGCGAGCGGAGCGATCGGCTGAGGAGGCGGAGGTTCGACGCGCGGCTGGACTATCTGGGATGATGTCTTGACAGGCTCGATAGGAGGCTGCTTGATGATGAGATCCTGGGCAGAGGAGCTGACAGAAAAAAAGATCAAGACAATCAAAGACAGGATCATCAAATCCCTTATGCGATCACAGATATGAGGAGGCATTGCTCGCCATGACAAACTCCCCATTAAAAAACCCGTTGGTTTTAGACAACAGCGTCCAGATCAGGACACCGAAAACAGATAATGTTTAATACAAGATAGCCAATCCAAAAAGGTTGGACCGGACACGAGATCCATCCAATGGAGATCAAGGATATGACCGAGCGACCATACCAGTTCAAATTGCGCAAAGACATGCCACCAGGGTTCATAGAAAACCCGCACCATCCGGAACTGCCTGCGATGAGGAGCTTTCTCGAGCAATACCAACAGCACAGATACTCCTCTCCAGAGGATTTCGAAAGGTTGTTGAGTGGGTATCCTGAATACAGAGTGAAGAACAACATCACTTCTGATCATGATGAGAAAATAAACCGCGGATTATTCATGGAGGAAGAATGCAAAGATACCTACCTGGTGTTCTGCTTCGATAACGGCCACTCGGGAAGCTGCGTCTTTGGAATGCTCGAGAATAAATTGCCCAAGTAGAACCTTGTACCCTTATCCTTTATCTTTCTCCATCTTGTGTTTCACATAATCAATCACCGGCGGCACGAAAGAAGCAAAGATGATGATCAAGATCACATAATTGAGGTTCTCCTTTACTATCGGTACGTTGCCAAAGTAGTATCCGCTAAATACGAACAACCCGACCCACGCGATCGCTCCAGCGATGTTGTATGTCGCGAACCTCCAATAGCTCATGCTTCCGATGCCTGCGACAAAAGGAGCGAAAGTGCGAATCACAGGGATGAACCTGGCGAAGACAATAGTCTTCGGACCGTGCTTATCATAGAATTTTTGAGTCTCCATCAGGTGATCCTTGTTGAAGAAGCGGACGTTTCGCTCCTTGAAAATCCTCGGGCCGAGACGAGCGCCTATCTGGTAATTGAGAGCATCGCCGAGTATGGCGGCGATGGCAAGCAGGATGAACAGGTACAATGGGTTGAAAGTGCCAGATGCCGCGAAAGCGCCACAGACAAACAGCAATGAGTCTCCAGGCAGGAAAGGGGCGATGACCAGGCCGGTCTCTGCAAAGATCACTGTGAAGAGTATCGCGTAGGTCGAAGCGCCGAACATCTGGACAAGCATGTTTAGATACTTGTCAAGGTGCAAGATGAAGTCGATGAGAATCATCAGCGAAGGCATAGATATGGGTCCGAGATGGGGGGTAATAAAGTTTGCTAGATATTAGAGAACTTTGCATAATTCATCCAGTGGCTTGATTGTCATACCTAGTTTTATC
>JBBSWF010000026.1:0-5837 GCA_038046365.1 Nanobdellota archaeon | reverse complement strand
ACTTTGGATTAGTCACGACTCTCTAAAAATTCGTCAGCGAAGCTGACTTTCTTGTATTTTTTCTAGGGCATATTTTTATAGCGCACTCAATTTAGGGCACACTATTCGAAGATCAATAAGGCAGCGATCATGAAAGACAGATTCCAATCCAGAATAAGCTATCAAGGAGATATTGGCGAGTTATCCCGCAGGGTATGCAGAGATTTTCGGATCGGCGATCTAATCTCTGATTCGGTCGTCCGGATGGGCTATGAAGATCTCAACATCGCAATCGAGACCTCAAAAGGGAAGTACCTGGCCAAGATTTTCGCGGACTTTCGGGACGATGATTGCTGCAAAAGATACGTTGACATCGTGTCCGAAGCATTGAAGGCAGGCGTCCATATACCCCGATTGTTGCCGTCCCCACAAGGATACCTGCATCGTTTCGAGATAGATAAATCATGGATACGATTATGCCTGATGGATTTCATAGAAGGAAAAACATTCTTCGAGCTTAAAACCAAACCCACTCCTAAAGAAATAGTCTTCTTGGCAGATCAAGCCGCACTGATAAATTCAATTGACTTGAGACCCAACCGCGTGTACGATGATTGGGCGGTGGTTAATCTCGAAAACGAATTCAACAAAAAATCCGCATATCTGCCAAAGAAAGACCTCTCTCTTGTCCAGCCAGTCATATCCGAATTTCGGGCTATAAACCACGAACAATTGCCGGCCTGTTTTGTCCACGGCGATCTGATCTCTATAAACGCTATCAAAGGCAAGGACGAAAACCTATGGATCATTGATTTCTCCGTGTCGAACACTTACCCTCGCATCCAGGAACTAGCCGTGCTGGCATGCGATCTGCTCTTTGATGAGAAAAACCGGACGCGCAGCGAGAAGAACCTGGTCCTTGCATTAGGCGCATACCAAAAGAGAATCCATCTGACCCAGCTGGAACTGGAATCCCTTCCGACGTATGTACGAGCCGCGCACGCTATGCACGTGATCGGGGCAACCCATCAGAAGAAAGCGAAGGGCAACAAATCAAGAGAGAACGAGTACTTCCTACGCATCGGACGGGCTGGATTGAATCAGTCCAAGATACCTTTTTAAATCAAACTCGCTTGCCCATAACGTCGGAAAACTATACGAGAGGAAATTATCTTTGGATATCAATAAGACTAATTTCCTCTGGATATAGGCACGGATTAAACATATAATCAGTTACTTCCGTGCCTATATTTGTCCGGCAGTCTTTCGGCTAAGAGGCCTCTATAATGGAACACAAAACAACGCAGACTACCATCCACGCCGGTAAGCTGGCTAAGATCCGCAAGGCCATGCTCATCAACCCTCCTACCGGATTATACATCCGCGAAGACCGATGCCAGACCCCTATACAGGGACAAGGCGTGCCGATAAAACGCGCACCCATGGACCTAGCTATGATGGCCGCGATGCTCGAACAGATAAAAGTCGAGTGCAAGCTCATAGATTACCCCGTAGAAGGGGGGGATTTTGATACATTCGAGCGGGACATCAAGGAATTCAGCCCAGACCTGTTGGTGATGTCGGTCACAAGCCCAACGCTACCAAAAGACCTCAAATGCGCGACGATCGCGAAGAAGACCCGCACCGACATAGTGACACTCGCCAAAGGAGCTGACTTCTTCCAAAGCGACAAAAGGACGCTTGAAGAATACAAAGACCTCGATATTGTCATCCGCGGCGAGTACGAGTTCGCAGTGCAGGAGATCGGCAAGGGAAATGATCTGTCAAGCGTGCTTGGAGTGACATTCCGAGGCGAAGACGGGAAACCTGTACGGAACAAAGAACGGCCGCTGATCGAAAACCTCGATGTGCTGCCATTCCCCGCGCGCCACCTCATGAAGAACGAGCTTTACCCAAGGCCAGACACCGGGACACCCACTGCAGTGATATTGACACAGCGCGGATGCCCCGGAGAATGCGTCTATTGCCTAGTCTCAGCAGTAAGCGGGAAGCGGATACACTCCAGGAGCCCGGAGAGCGTAGTCGCAGAAATAGAGGAGTGCGTATACAAACACGGCATACGAGACTTTTTCTTTCGGGCCGACACGTTCACATGGCTAAAGCCGTGGGTCATCAAGCTATGTAAACTCATCATAGAGAAGAACCTCAAGATCACATGGGTCTGCAATTCACGAGTCGACACACTCGACGATGAGAGAGTCGAATGGATGAAGAAAGCCGGCTGCTGGCTCATCGCTTTTGGCATAGAGTCCGGCAACCAAGAGATGCTGGACAACATGAAGAAATACACCAAACTCGACACCGCGCGCAACGCGATAAAGATCTGCAAGAAGCACGGAGTCAAGACCTATAACTTCTTCGTGCTAGGCCTGCCCTGGGAATCGAAACAGACTGCCGAGCAGACGATGAAATTCGCGCAAGAGCTCGATTCTGATTTTGTGGATTTCTCTATCGCTTACCCATTCCCCGGCACCGAGCTTTGGGACATCGTCCAAGACAACGGGCTGATGAAATCAAAAGACATCTACGGATTCAGCTATGACAACCCAGTAACGCACACATTCCACCTCACAAACGATGAGCTTGTCGCGATCAAGAAGAAAGCCCTGATGAGCTACTACCTGAGACCGAAATACATCGCAAGGACGCTCTGGGCAAACAAGTCGCCAAAGATACTCGCGAACTATCTACGGTACGGATTCAGTCAGATGATGTTCTTCCTCAAGCTTGGGTCGAAGAAGAAGGAGGCTGCGGCATGAAACTCTGCATCCTCAACGTCAAGTCACCGAAAGCCAAGACCATAAACAAGGACCTGGCAGGGGGGTACGGCACAGGCACACACATCGGCAAGTCGCTGCGCGCCAAGGTGATAGAATACCTCAAGAAAAGCGGCATAAAACTGCCGATACTGTCTGCCGGATACATCGCGGCGATATTTCACAAAGCAGGACATGAAGTCTCATACATCGAGAACAAACTGCCTGATTCTGCTGACCTTATACTCATACCTACTAGCATAGTAGACTGCAAGAACGAGATAGAATGGGCGAAGAAAGTCAAAGAAGCGCTGCCGGGAGCAAAAGTCGGATTCTTCGGAGCGTTCTCGAGCGCGCAACCAAAATTCTACTTGCCCCATTGCGACTTCGTGATAATCGGAGAGCCAGAGGCTTCAGCCGAGCAGATCGCCACTTCTGGCAGGCTACCCTCTGGCATCGTGAACAGCCCGGTGATACCTGAGAAAGAGCTAGATCGGCTGCCTTTCCCGAAATGGGACATCTTCCCGCTAAAAGAATTCTCATATTCGCCTGTGATCAAAGCGAAGCCTTTCATAACGATACAATCATCGCGTGGATGCGTCTTCTCTTGCAGCCATTACTGCCCATACACTGCGCTGCAAGGGACAAAGTGGCGGGACCGCAGCGTCGCGAACGTGCTCGCAGAGATCAAGAACGACGTCGAGAAATACGGCGTGAGGGGCATACTGTTCCGCGATCCATTGTTCACGTTCAACCGCAAAAGGATCTCTGAGATTGCACAAGGCATAATCGACAACAAGTGGGACTTGGAATGGGGATGCGAGACACGTCTCGACCTGCTCACAAAGGAATTCGTAGATCACCTCTACAAGTCAGGCCTGCGGTCGATCAATATAGGGGTAGAGTCAGCAGACCCCAACGTTTGCAAGGCAGGAAAGAGACTGCCTGTGCAGATACAGCACCAGGAAGAGATGATCAAATACTGCGACCAGAAAGGCATCAGGATATCGGCGTTCTACATAATTGGACTCGGAGACGACACAGAATCAACCGTTCGCAAGACGATAGATTACGCGAAATACCTCAACACTCACATCGCGCAATTCACATTGTCTACTCCGTATCCGGGAACTCCATTCTTTGAAGAGATGAAACCTCTGATATTTGACACGGACTGGGAGCACTACGACGCCTACACACCTGTGTGGAAGCATCCAAACCTGACCCCTGAGCAGATGCTCAAACTAAAAGAAGAAGCGTTTGTGACATATTATTTCAGGCCGAAATATATCATGGCATTCTTGAGACGGATGATGAAATAGACCCGATTGATACCTCGTGCAACAGAATGATATTTATAGGAAAATCCCATCCTCATTGCTATGATAAATGTCGCTAAGACCGTGATTGAGAAGGATGGACAATATCTATTAATCAAAAGGGCGGCAAGTTCAAGGTTCTTTCCAGGACAGTGGGATTTCCCAGGCGGAAAACTGAAAATCGATGAAAAACCTGAAGATTGCGCAGTCCGTGAGACAAAAGAAGAGACTTCATTGCGCGTGACAACTGCGGGATTGGTCTTGGAAGGGGACCATACAGAAAACGGCGAACAAATCCATTATCGGATCTATTCCACAAGCGACCACGAAGGAAGAATCAGGCTAGGCGAAGACCATTCTGAATCCACATGGGTCACTAAAAATCAGATCAACGGATATGTCTCCACGCCTTTTGTGAGAGCGTATTTCGCAAGATCCTGAGATCGTTGACCTACCCGCTGATCAGTCTTGACACCATCTCAAGAGACCTTCTCATTTTATATAACGCCCTGATCTCCCCGCGGCAGGTGATTTCCATGCGACGCAAATACACATTCAACACAGGGCCTGTGATGTATCATCTGGGGATCTCAATGTCACACCCAAACGTCATCTCTGGCGGGGATCCAAGCAGGATCCGCAAGGTGGCGCAGTATCTCGACAAAGGAGCCGAGATTATCGAGAGCAAGAGAGGATTGGTCACGGTCCATGGTTCATACCGGGGCTTGCAGGTCACTGGCTTCTCGACAGGAATGGGTCCAGCGAGCGTCTCGATAACAATGCCAGAGATAATCGAGGCTTGTGATCAGGATGACATGGTTATCCTAAGGATCGGGACCTCAGGAGGGCTACAGAAGCATCTGAAAATCGGAGATATCATCGCAAGCACATGGTATGAACGCGCTGAAAGCACCTGCGATAAGATAATGCGACCGACATATCATGCTGTGACCAATCTAGACGTGAGAGAAGCGCTCGTCAGGTCAGCCCACCAGACAAAGAAGGAATACCAGACAGTCCATGAAGGCCCCACACGGACCACTGATGACATCTATTTCGATGCATTGGACAGCAAAGGAAGGGATCACGGTGAAGTACTCGCGGTATCAATGGAAGGAAGCGTGTACTGCGCCTTGCGAGACAGGTATAACCACGACGACAACAGAAAGATCCGAGTCGGCGAACTGCTGGTAATTAGCGATAATGTCGTGGCAGAGACAGAACACATCGACGCCACAGAATTCCTGAAGCGGCAGCAGGAGATCGAAGACGGGCACATCCGAGCAGGCCTTGAAGCGCTATTATACTTGAGGAGGTGATTCCCGGAATCCGGCGGATCGCGGCAGATCGTTCTTGGGTATCGTACCTTTTTTATATTCGACAATCCATACCAGCCGGGCTATGGAACTCTCCAAAGTCCATTGTCTGATGCTGTTCACGCTAGGCAGCTGGTACTCCTCAGTATCAAAGCAGCTCGAAGGACGACCTATTGAGCTCGCAGTGACAAAGAGCGTCTTCATAAGGGCGCTCATGAACGCGGGGATCGCAGGCAAGACAGAGCGGGCGCTATATCAGAATCTCGAATTCCTAGAGAAGAAAAAGCTTGTCAGCTACGACAACAAGGTCCTGCAGCTGACAGACCGCGGAAGGAAGCGCTTCGAGAAGATAGTCGATGAGGTATCACCTTATTTGGCAGTCCTTAGAGTGCTTAGAGCTTACCGCATAATAAAATGCCATATTTTATATAGTGGGATCTATCCGT
>JBBSWF010000025.1:0-3941 GCA_038046365.1 Nanobdellota archaeon | reverse complement strand
TACACCACCGGTGATCGCGCTTCGCGCTCAACACCGGTAGGAAAACCTATTATAAGAAGTATTGGGAGCTTTCGCAACCTCAAGATCTATCCTGCGCTGGCCGTCTGGAGCAAGCACACCTATATGAGGCTCTCCGCGCAACTGGCCACGATAGTCAAGGCCATATCCAACTACAAATTTCTTAGGTATCCTAAAACCAGTATAACGAACCAAGTCCGAACGAGGCTCGACCTTGCGTGCAGAAGGCTTATCGAGCAAGACAGCGCCGCAGACGCGACCCGGCCCCAAATCATTGAGATATCCCCCCAGGACATCGATAGTCATCCCGGTATCGATTATGTCCTCGATGAATAAGAGATCAGACCCCTTCACGACTCCGAGATCCACCTTCGAATCCTTATGCAGCCTAATCTCATGACGCCCGGTGGAATAGTCGCCATCATAACTCTTGACTTTTATCAACAGAGGCTCAAGCACCCCAACGCTGCTATTGATTCGGCAGACAAGGTCTTTATAGAACAGATGGGCGCCGTCCATGACAACAACAGGCTGGATTATCCGGCCCTTGTAATCATCACCTATATCCCGGGCGAGCTGATCGACACGCGCGAGGATCTGCTGATTCGTGAGAAGGATCTCATCAAGATCATGACTCAAAGGGTTAGAAGGTTCATAGAGCACAGAAGGGTGTGTCGGAGGAATGCAGTCAACCTCGACAACAGGCGACACCATTTCAGACCACAGTAAGCGCGAGTATAAATATTTTTTGTCGAATCATGGCTGACTGCCAAAGACAATTCGATACCCCATGTAGCGGAACCGCAACCACAGGATGGATGCGCCAGACCATCAATGACTTATCTTGATATCCTGACACTGACTCTCTTGCAAAGATCCTTTATCAAGCATTCGGAGCATAGCGGCGAGACCGGAAGGCACACAGTCTTTCCATGCCAGACGAAACAATCGTTGACGATCCGCCATTGCCTTTTCGGGACGATCCGCTCAAGACGCCGTTCTGTATCTTCCGGATCTTTAGTCCGCACCCAGCCGAGACGGTTGGAGACGCGGTGCACATGAGTGTCCACAGGGATGGCGTCCTTCTTGAAAGCATAGACCAGAACGCAATTGGCGACTTTTCTCCCGACGCCAGGCAATGAGGTGAGGCCTTCTAGAGTGTCAGGGACCTTGCCTTTGAAGTCATCGCGGACCATCCTTGACGATTCGATTATCATCTTAGCTTTATTGTTGTAGAAGCCGATGCGCTTGATGAGAGGGATGACGTCTTTCGGCTTGGCTTTGGCGAGGGAATAGGCGTCGGGATAGATCTTGAAGAGGTTTTTTGCGACAACCTCAGTGACTTCATCCTTTGCGCGAGCGGAGAGGATCGTCGCGATCAAGAGCTGGAAAGGGGATGAGTGGAGATCAGCAAAAGCCTGGAGCATGGTGTGGCGGTGCTGACCTCCAAGACGGGAGAGGACCTTAGAGACTTCTTCTTTGCCCACCATACCGATAACAGACGCAGGACCGCCTAAAATATGTTTCTGATGAGTCCCCCAATAACCTTTATAAACACGTCACTGATCTCACCTCTATAAAGAGTCTGAGACCGGCCCAAAGAGGCAGGACACTCGGGGAGATTGCATCATGGCAACCTTTAAACTCGTCATAGGGACGAAGGAAGGAAAGTCATACCAGAAGGAGCTCAACGAAGAGCAATCCGGAACACTGGTAGGAAGAAGGATCGGCGACACTGTTTCTGGAGATGAAGTAGGATTGGCTGGCTACGAATTCGAGATAACCGGCGGATCAGACTACTGCGGATTCCCGATGAGGAAAGACGCCCAAGGACCAGCCAGAAAGAAGATACTCGCGGTCAGCGGAGTCGGACTCAAGAAGGTAGCCAAAGGACTCAGATATAGAAAGACTGTAGCTGGAAACACAGTCCACGACAAGACTGCGCAAGTGAACCTCAAGGTCTTGAAAGCAGGAAACGAGCCATTAACGCACCAGCCCACGAAGAAGAAAGCCAAGTGATCGTTGATCGCTTGATCTTTTTTTGTTTTATCCATCCAATCCTTTTCCTGAATACTGAAAGTCCCGACTGCACCATCCAGATATCATCTTGACTGCATCTTGTGAAGTTGTTGAAATACCCCTTTCTTAGAAAGCAATGACGCGAAACTTCCCTGCTCCACTATACTGCCCCCTGAAAAGACGAGTATCCGGTCCATGCTCTTAAGAGTAGACAGGCGATGCGCGATGACTATCAAGGTCACGCCCTTGAGCGAAGATTCCATCCCGTCGATGATGCGCCGCTCTGTGCGGGAATCAAGATGGCTTGTGGCTTCATCGAGCAGGATTACATCGCAGCCCTTGTAGATGGCTCGCGCGATGCCAAGCCGCTGGCGCTCGCCACCAGAGAGGCGCACGCCTTTCTCACCAATGATCGACGCGTCCTTGTCAGGCAGGCGCTCGATGATCTCGTCAGAGGCAGAGACGCGGATGGCCTGATTGTACCTGCGCCTGTCGAAATCGCTCGCCGACATCGTGACATTCTCCTTAAAAGACAGGTTGAACAGTTCGGTCTCCTGAGGGACGATAGAGAGGTGCGACGTGATTGAATCCCGCTTGACACGGTCGGACGGGATGCCGTTGATGAGGATGGAACCACTCTTCGGACGATAGAGCTTGAGAAGCAGCTTGAAGAGCGTCGATTTGCCGACGCCAGACTGGCCCACTATGCCGACGCGCTCGCCGGAGCGGATATCAAATGAGACTCCTGAGAGGACTTCCTTGTCTTTATAGCTGAAATCGACGCCATCAAACTTGAGAGAATCGATATGGCCGACGCTCTTGAGATCGCCACCCTTCTCGACCTCTGGGTGAGTGTCGAGAATGAGCATCAAACGATAGACCCCATTCTTCGACTCGATCAGACCGTCCATATTATCCGATATCTTGATCAGCCTGGCCTGGATGGTGCTGAAGTAGGTCACATAGACAAGGAGCGCACCGGCAGAGAGGTTCCCGCGAATTATGTCATAGCAGACAACAACGACAAAGAGCCCTTTGAACACGCCGAACAACGTCTGGACAACGCGCCACTTGCGGTTCCCCACAGACGCTATGTGATACTCAGCGCGAAGATTGCTCTCCTCAGCCGCAGCAGCCCGCTTCAATACCACCTTGCCAAGGCCAAGCGACTTGATAGTCCGGATATTATGGGCGAACTCATACACCTTGCCGAACATGCCTTCAGCGACTTTACGCTCCTGCTGCCGCTTCTCAGAGAGATGCCTGTAACCGATGGACTCTGCCAAGGAGTACACAGCTATTGTCAGGAGAAGCAAGAAGCCATACTTGGCGTCAAGCATCGTGAAGACGGCGAAACCGCCCACGATAGACACGATGATATCCCAACCATCCTTATCCCAGAAATCAAGGAACTTGCTCACCATGTCCGCGCCGTAAGTGATGCGCGCCATCGTGGCGCCCGTGACCTGATCCTCATGCCAAGACAAGTCAAGCTCGACCACTTTAGAGAGGCCCTTCAAACGGACATCCTTCTGGATCTCCCTCTTGAGATTGTTGAGATGGAACTTAGACTTCAAGCGGATCGTCGGAGTGATGATCTCTATGATGACCGCAGCCGCGACAAGCGACCATAGCATCCCTATATCGACTTGAGACGCTGAGATGGTATCCACCATCTTGCCAAGGATAAGAGGGGTGAGCAGAAGAGGCGTGCCAGCAATAGCCCGGACGGCAGACCAGAAGATGAACTCCCACTTGTACGGCTTGACAAAAGACCAGACATCTGAGAGGAAATGGACAGTCGGATAGTCGTACGTCTCCGGGGGCATGATAATACTATCCGTCCAGGGATGTCAATTGCGAGCGCCCACCCCCGGTGAGTCACGATGTCGCTGTTGCTCTTC
>JBBSWF010000024.1:0-48668 GCA_038046365.1 Nanobdellota archaeon | reverse complement strand
GAACTCCAACGCATGCTCACCACAAACCTATGCTAAAGAGCTATACAAATACGAAGATTGTATTTCTCAATTGATTTGCTTATTTGAGCACCAAGCTCGATTATAACTGTTATCCATACGGCAAATATGGCAATAAGAATATTAAGGTAAGATGACTTCAGCGAGCTGATCTGAAGCTCATCCGAGTTTATCTCTCCGATAGATCTAACCTTAAACCAATCTTGCTCATTATAACCAAACCCGCCGGCAGTACTTTCATTGGTGTATACGGCCCCCATTTCGATCTTAATTCTCCAAGTTCCTATAGAATCCAATCTAACACCACAAAATGACACTGTTCGGTTAGAATAATCAGAATATGCTAAGTTTAGGTTTGTGTTTAAAGACTGATTAAGGAAGACACGATAGGATTCTGCAATTCCTAAAGGAGGGATATTGACGTTCTCTAAGCAAGAAGGACGAGTTATTTGATCCGGGCCAACTAAATATAAACTCAACCGCTGGCTTGAAGATGGGCATTTAGCCGAGTTACTCACTTGAAGGTAAGATAAACGTAAGGTATCGTCCTCTCTGAAGTAGGGGTATTGATATTTGCTCATGTTTGAAGAAGGATGAGGAAGAAAAGATGAAAGCCTATACTCGATATCGAAATTATGATTACAAGTCGATACATTCCCCGGGATAGTGGTGTTAATTGCGAAAGCTGAAGAATGAATAGCGACGAACATTAAGACTAATATGAATACTGTTTTCAGTCCCATAAAAATAGGAAATTCATTTGGTATAATAATGTTTATACAGAACAGATCAGTCTCCCTCTTCCATCTCCTTCCCAAGATACTGGTACACTCCGACCTTGAGCACCTTCATCCCAAGCAATGCGCACTTCATCCGCATCATGGAGATCGGGATGCCTACCATCTCAAGCATCTGTTTCTTGTCGAGTTTGACGATTTCATTTATATTCTTGCCCATCATCGCCTCTGCCAGCATGGATGCCGCTGCTTGTGATATGGCGCATCCCTTTCCAGTGAATTTTATCTCAGTGATGACCTTGTCGCGGTTCACGCGTGCGAAGAATTCGATGACATCCCCGCAAGAGGGGTTCGTGTCCCGTGCGTGCACATGGTAATTCTCGATTGTGCCGAAGCAGCGAGGATTGCGGTAATAATCGAGGAGTATCTCTGTGTACATCAGCCTGTTCTCGAAAGGGACTCCGTCTGGGAAGCTGTCCTCGGCAGGCGGCGATTGATTCCCGGTTTTATCCTCATCCACCCCAGTATTATCGTTCATAACCTAAACACCTTTATCGCTTTCTTGAGCGCCTCGATCAGCTGGTCGATATCATTTTTGGAATTGTAGACGTAAAATGACGCGCGGCAGGTAGCTACGACACCCAGCCGATCAAGCAATGGCATCGCGCAGTGGTTCCCTGCCCGTATTTCGACGCCTTCTTCGTCTAGCACGCTGCTGACGTCGTGCGCGTGTATGTCGCCGAGGTTGAATGATATCGCTCCGGCCCTCATAGACAGGGCGGCAGGCCCATACAGTTTCACCTGCTTGAGAGAAGATAGTCTTTCCCAGGCATATGCCACAAGCGAGTCGTTATGCGTCTTGACTCTCTCCATCCCGATCGTCTCGAGGTAATCGATGGCAGCGCCTAGTCCCACCGCTCCTGCGATGTCTGGCGTGCCTGCTTCAAACCTCTCAGGTCCGCTCTTAAACGACACTTTCTCAAACGATACTTCTTTTATCATCCCGCCGCCCCCTAGGAAAGGAGGCAGTTCGTTTAGCAATCCTTGTTTCATGTAAAGCACTCCTATTCCTGTGGGCCCCAGCATCTTGTGCCCTGAGAACACAAACACGTCGCAGTCTATATCCTTGACATCGACAAGCATGTGCGGAGCTGACTGCGCTCCATCCACGACCACGATCGCTCCTGCTTGGTGCCCTCGCCTTGTCAATTCCTTGGCGTCATTGATCGTGCCTAGCACGTTGGACACATGGGTGAATGAGAATATCTTCGGGCTCTGCGCCAGTCCTCGTCGCAAGGACTCAGAATCAAGCACCCCATCAGGAGTCACTTCAACCACGTCGATCATCGCCTTTGTCTCTGCGCACGCCAACTGCCATGGAACGATGTTGGAGTGGTGTTCCATCGCAGTCAGTAGTATCCTGTCGCTTACGCGCATCTTCTGTCGCGCCAAAGTATAGGCGACAAGGTTCAAGGCCTCTGTGGCGTTTCGAACGAACACTATCTCGCTTGGCTTCGCGTTGATGAAATTCGCGGCTTTCTTGCGCGCAGCTTCGTAGTGATTGGTCGCCCGCTCGCCGAGCGTGTGTATTCCCCGATGGATGTTGGCGTTGTCCTTGAGATAGAATGACTCCATCGCGTCGAGCACCATCCTTGGTTTCTGTGTCGTCGCCGCATTGTCGAGATAGACAAGAGGTTTTCCATTGATCTTCGAGTTGAGTATCGGGAAGTCGCCTCGGTTCATCCCGCTTGTCAATGGATCGTGGTGCAGTGTCTCGAACCTGTGCTCGACCAATTCATTGAGGCATACGACTCCGCTCGAAGATGGCAGGTTCTCTTCATCGAATATTCCTTTGAGGAACCCTGTGACAATCTGCTTCTTGGCTTCTGATTCATCCAATCCGCGCGCTTGTAGGTAGAATATGTTCTCTGGATCGAGTTGGCTAGTGGACGCGCTGTGCCCGGCCTGCACGTCATTTGCGAGTATCTCCATCGATGGTATCGACTCGCATCTGGCTCCAGGCGATATCATCATCGAATGATCAGTCACTCGCGAGGCGGTCTTCTGCCCGGAGCTTTCTATCTTGACAGTCGAGTGCGATACGACTTTCGCGTTGCCATCAGCCACGGATCTGACTGCGACGTCCGATTTTCCGCATTGTGACCGGTGGATGATCTGCGTGTGGGTCTTGTGGTCTTCTTTTCCTGATGCTAGTGTCACATGCCTTTGGGTGATTTCTCCGCCGTGTCCTGTGATGATGAAGTTGTTCTGGTTGTCTGATTCTCCCCCGCCGATCGTTGCTACTATGTGTATCAGCTTGGCCATCTTGCCCACTTCAGCGTTGATCGTAGTGGCTTGCGAGACTTTGCTGTTGAATCTTTGGAGCTCGATTATCATTAGTGTGGATCTCTCGCTTAGCCTGCAAGAGAGGTATCCGTTCCTTCTCGCGGCTGCGTCTGTCGCTGACCTCTGGTCTATTATTAGTGTCACGTCGGACCCGGTTCCGCAAGCCACTATGCTGCGGTCTGCGAGGTTGGCGTCAGACAATAGTATGTGCCGGAATGTCCCTGCTGCTCTCTCGGGTGCATCAAGAAATATCCCTGCTTCAAAGCAAGCCATGTTCGCTTCAGCCTGTGGAGATATCGGGAACAAGGTATTTTTTGAGAGTCGGTCCTTTAGTGCGGCGTCGATCTTTAGGGCATCATTTATTGTCATGAATCTTATGCCGGCGGTATTGTTCCCGATCCGTGAGATTGAAGTCTTTCCGCTCTGGACAATTGTGTTGTCTGTGTTGCAGAATCGCTCTATCTTATGTTGATTGATTTCTTGGGATTCGACTAGCATGGTCATGTCTGATGAATCCAGGTTTTTCTTGGCTAGACTCCCGCTATCGCCTGTCGGCAGGATTTCTTTCCCGGGTTTTTTCATGATCTCACCCGACGCTCCCTTCCATCTCGAGGCGTATCAGTTTGTTCATCTCGATGGAGTATTCCATCGGCAGCTCTTTTGTGAACTCGTTGATGAATCCCAGCACGATCAATGCGAGCGCCTCTGCCTCAGGCAGTCCTCTGGACATGAGGTAGAACAGCTGGTCCTCTCCGATGCGGCCTACATACGCCTCGTGCGCGATAGTGGATTGCTCTTCTTCTGCCTTCACTGTTGGATATGTGTCTGACCTGGACCGATCATCCAGGATCAGCGCGTCGCATCGCACAGAAGATGCGGCCCCGATAGCCCCTTTCGCGATTCGGACCATACCCCTATAGCTCGACCGACCCCCATCTTTGCTCACGGATTTGGAGATTATCCGCGACGTGGTCTCTGGCGCTAGGTGTATCACTTTCGCTCCAGCGTCCTGGTGCTGTCCTTCGCCTGCGTAAGCGACGGATAATATGTCCGCCCGAGCCCCTTTTCCAGCGAGTATCACAGATGGATACTTCATCGTGAGCTTCGATCCCAGGTTGCCGTCAATCCACTCGACAGTCGCGCCCTCGCGTGCCATCGCTCTTTTTGTGACCAGGTTGTAGACGTCGCCTGACCAGTTCTGTATTGTTGTGTAGCGTATCTTCGCGTCTTTGTGCGCGATGACTTCGACGACCGCGGCATGCAGCGAGTCTGATGAGTAGACAGGCGCTGTGCAGTTATGTACGACAATGCCCCCAGCGACATAAGATTCATTCTCTAAGACGCTGAAGTTGTAGACGTCAAGACCAGATACCGCTTCTTTGATGATCTGCCGGATCGGGACAAAAGCGTGCTTTTCTGTGATGTGCGCGTAGGAGACGGCGGTCTTTTGCAGGAGGGTTTGTGTCCCTCCAGTTTCGACCGGAGTCGCAACCTCTCCAGAGCTCTCTGATCCAACAATGTGCGAGAATTCTTGAATGAATGAGCCCCCGACATAGACCGCATATCCTGTTTTTCTTGGAGGGATATTATTCCATACGTTTATCGAAGCGAAGATGTCTAACCTGAGCAGGATGTCCCTTGTTTGTTCTGCGAGCTTTTCAGAGATAGTATTTATTCTGAACATGCGCTTGGTTCCCCACGGATACTTTTTGAAGAAGTAGTTTCCATCGCCGCGCCAATAGCCTTTGATGAACTCTGCCTGTTTTTTAGGATCCTCTGCCATGAACCATGGAGGTAATGACTTGTTGGCTGCGCCTTTTCCAAACTCTTTTGCGAAGAATCGAGCCGCAGGGGTGCTGCAAAGGGTCAGCGTGACTCCCCCGTTATATTCTTTCCCTTCGATCGGCTCTTTGCCAAAATGCTCCTCCAGCAATGATTTGGTATCATCGATATAATCGCGTTCGTTCTTGTTGAAGGTGAATGTGAGGTGATGGTCGTTGATTACACTTCCTTCAGCCAGGTAGTAGCCTGCGAGCCTGAAGAAACTGCCGTTCATCTCGAATCTGTATTGGATCGTTGGGAGAGGGTGGCTTTTACTGCCCATCTCAATCGGGAAGAACCTGTCCTTGTGGGAGATGACTGTGCGGTCTATTGGGATAGCGATGTAGTCCCCTTTATTGAGCTGGCCTGCTTCAATCCATTGAGGATTCCATGTTGAATTCTTGGCATCCTTGTTAGTCCTGCGGACAGCAAAGACCGGATGGCCCCCAGTGATCTTGATTGTCTGCCTCGAATCCCCGAAATAGCGTAGTGTGCAAAGTATTCCGTTATGTTTCCTGCGCTGCAGATCGTATACTGGCCTGAACTCTCCAGTATGGGTCAAGACATGATCCCCTACGTTGATGCTTTCGATGGGTTTCAATCCACCGAGGGTCTTGATCAGTGTTCTTTTGACAAAGCATCCTTCGATGTAATGAACCGAAGCGCCTTCGTCAGCTATTATCAACGTTCGCTCGAACTGTCCCATGTTCTTCGCGTTGATGCGAAAGTACGCCTGCAGAGGTAATTTCACTGCCACCCCTTTGGGAACGTATACGAAGCTGCCTCCTGACCAGACCGCGGTGTTTAAAGCGGCGAACTTGTTGTCGCCCGAAGGCACAATAGTGCCAAAGAATTTCTTGACGACCTCTGGATGTTCGCGCAGGGCCGTGTCCATGTCACAGAAGATCACCCCTTGTTTCGACAGGTCATCCCGTAGAGAATGATACACTGATTCGGACTCGTATTGCGCTCCGACGCCGCCTAAGAACTTCTGCTCTGCTTCAGGGATGCCGAGCCTCTCGAACGTCTTCTTTATACGATCCGGCACGTCTTTCCAGTCGCGTCCAGTGTTCTCTGACGGTTTCAGATAATATGTAATGTTGTCGAAGTCTATCTTTGAGAGATCCCCGCCCCATGTTGGCATCTTCTTCGCGAGGAATATCTCGAATGCAGCCAGTCGTATGTCAAGCATCCATTTGGGCTCTCTTTTTGCGGCAGAGATCGCCTTGACCACGTCATGGCTCAATCCTTTGGGTATTCTCATCACTGATTCTTCAGGGTCATGGAAGCCGTATTTTTGCTCGTATTCAGTCTTCGCGAGCTCTTTGAAATCTGGAGTAGTGCGCTCGCTCGAATCCCCCTTTTGATCGTCGCCCATCTTGATTCCTCAGACAATCTTGAAGACGTCGTCTCGGGCATCTGTTCCGCCGAATGCAGCGTAACCTTCTTTCTCGATCTTGTTGGCGAGCTCAGAGCCCCCTGTCGCGGCGATCTTGCCTTTCACTAAGACGTGCACCACGTCAGGTTTCAGGTGTTGCAGGATATGAGGATAGTGGGTGATGACAAGCGCGCAGAACTTCGGGCTCCTCATGCTGTTCACCGCAGTGGACACCACGCGCAGTGAGTCCACGTCAAGCCCGGAATCTGTCTCGTCGAGTATGGCAAGCGATGGCTCTGACAGTATCAGTTGAAGCACTTCAGCCCGTTTCTTCTCCCCTCCCGAGAATCCGACGTTGAGTTGCCGCTCTAGGAACTTCTTGTCTATCCCAAGCGTCCGCAGAGCTGAATCGATCCTCTGTTTGAACTTCACTGGAGACAGCGATGTGTCCCTGGCTTTGGCGATAGAGAATAGGAAGTGGCCCATGTTGAGGCCTTGTATCTCTTGGGGGTGCTGGAATGCTAGGAACATCCCGGCTATAGCCCTCTCATGAGGAGGAAGTGAGAGTATATCTTTGCCATCCAGCCGGGCAGTACCACCATCGATCTTGTACCGCGGATGTCCAGCGAGCGCATACGACAATGTGCTTTTCCCCGATCCATTCGGGCCCATGAGCGCGTGCACTTCGTCTGATTTGATAGTGAGTGTGACCCCATCGAGTATGGATTTGCCGGCTACGCTTACTTTGAGGTCCTTGATCTCGAGTGTGGGCGGGTTTTGTTCCATGTTTTTCACCTGTTCCAAAGCGTGTTTAAACAACGTTAATTAACGATAGTTAAATCTATGCCCTATATAAAGCTTTCGAGGACAACAGTATACCCTGAGTGAGCCCCGCCCTCACATCGAAGGTGCAGCCGAGATGTGTTAGAGGCCGCAGCCTCAAACAGGCGGGCGAGTTCGAGAATACTGATTCAAGCAAATGTTTTTATACGGTCGCGCCCATGTATTAACCATGGTTAATCACAAGATGGTCCACCCTCAGGAAGTCGAGGTCTACATTGTCCTTCCGGCTATCCGACGTGAGCTGTCGAGGTGCCTCAAGAAGAGGGGTGTCGAGCAAAAAGAGATCGCCAAGAAGCTCGGTGTCACCGATGCTGCGATCTCCCAATACTTAAGCGACAAGAGAGGCCAGGCAGAAATCGATTTCCCAAAAGACATGGCGCCGGAGTTCGAGCGTGAGGCTAAGGCCCTCATGGATGGAGTCCCAATGAGGAACATCCTGCAGAAGATCCTAAGACTCGTGATGGACCGCAATTTCACCTGCAAGCTCCACAGGAAGGTCTGCGGCACAGTGCCGGCAGGCTGCGCGATCTGTTTCGACGATCCGTCACAGGATAAACCTAACGTGAAGGTGAAGACATGAGATCATTGAAGATGCCGGATTCGCAAGGTCCGGACAAGCTGCGTCCATTCGCTGTCAAGACTGATGCCAAGAAGAAAAAAGCTTCAAAATCCTCAAAGAAAGAGCCTAACCCTCTTGACAAGGCGATGGATATCCTCGACGGATACTATAATGGCACGCCGCCTATGGAGCTAAAGGGATGCGGCTGCTGCGGCAAGGAAGATGAAGAGGATGAGCCCCCCAAGTAGTCAGGCCTTCTGTTGTCTCAATGCAGCAAACGAATTCTTTATTAACCATCCACAGATTTCGCAGTTCAAAGAGTGGAGGAAACCCATGGCGAAAGACAAGGATTCAGGATCTTCGATCACCAAAGAGATGACATTAGGAGAAGTAGTGTCCGACCATCCCGAATGCGTCGAGACGATGTTGAGCTACGGTTTGCACTGCGTCGGCTGCCATGTAGCTCATTCCGAGACAATCGAAGAGGGCGCCAAGGCGCATGGCATGTCTGATGAAGAGGTCGCCAAGATGGTCGAGGAGCTAAACGAAGCGGTCTCCAAGACAGCCAATGGCAGCCAAGATTCAACATCTATTACTCTCTCCCCGAAAGCGATCGAGATGATCAAGAGCATCTTTGCCGAGCAGAAAAAAGATGGATACGGCCTCCGCATCACCGCTTCGCCAGGCGGCTGTTCGGATTTTATGTACGAGTTCGATTTCGAGAAAGAGCCAAAAAAAGACGACAAAGTCATCGAGCAGGAGGGGGTCAGGCTGTTTATCGACCAATCCTCGTTTGGCATGCTCAAAGGGTCGAACATCGATTATGTGAAGTCCCCCCAGGGAGAAGGATTCAGGATTGATAATCCCAACTTTGCCAAGAGTTGTGATTGCGGCGATGGCTCTTGAGAGTGAGACTTCACAAAAGCCTTCGGATCATACCGTTTTTTGGCTGGTTCAACGCTGCGCGGAACTCTTCAAGTCTTGAGGTGAAGTAGCGTCCTATGTCTTTCATGCCATACAGGTGCTGGGCTGCGATGTTGTAATAATCGACATGGCTCATCTCCTCTATTACCGCGTGAAATAAGCCTATGTTAGCGGAGATATTCCGATGCGCATTGCTCATCTCACAGGATACCAAGTCATCAAGGTCATGTCCGTATCTTCTCATCAGTTTCTCATCAGGGAGGTCGCATAGCTTTGTCTTGCCATCCGACCCTGTTGTCTCGTAGGTGAATGGATTGATGAGCGTTTCCCTCGGAGAGGGGATCCTCTCCCAGAATGCCTTGTCGAAGTCTACCACTTTCAATCGGTTTCCTTGCACTAATATGTTCATGTCGTTGTCCATGTCATATAACGATAAGAGGTAGGAGACAACGCTCAGTTTCACTATCTCACGCAGTAGTTCAGGACTGCTAAGGAGTTGTTGGTCTTTTCGGTAAGCCTCATTGAGTGTCGAACCGTTGATTCCGGGTTCGAATATCGATTCTTCGCTAAGAAATAATGGATAATCCTCCCCGATAGCTAGGTAATACAATGTGCCCATAAAGAGCCGATGGAGATTCATCTGCTTGACGTATAGCGCCCCTTCACCGGCCCGCTCGTCTGGTTTTCTTTTGTCTAGGATATCGTATTGGATCAGGATAGGAAGCGTGCTTCCGCATATCATGAACTCTCGGGATCTCACTACGGCAATTTTATCTTTGCTCAGCCTGAACACCTTCCGGCCCAGTTTTTCACAGGATTTTATGGCCAGGGAGAGGTCTTTCGGACTCTTGTTTATGACCGGGTATACCCTCTGCTCGAGAAGAAGGTTGTCAGGGATCTCTTCGATCTCTTTGCCCCTCACTGTGAAGTAGGAGGGGAATCCTCTGCTTTGGGATATGAACTTGCCAAGACCCCCAAAGAAGTTGCATATGCCTTTTGTGGCGATATGTATCTTGGATGCTTCGCCAATTAGTTCTTGCCCAAGGCTCATCCGTTCTTCTATGGCTTATCCTTTAAGAAGATTCACAAGATTCCATCAATGGGTTCGAAAGTATTTATCTGTCATCCTCAAGACTACGATTTGAAGGAGTTAAACAAATACGTTTTAAATATTAGCACAGTTCACAGCGCCTCATGCACGACGTCATCATCATCGGTGCCGGCTCTGCCGGCTTGTCAGCGGCTATCTACACGACTAGAAAGCAGTTCAAGACTCTGATCATCTCGCCAGAAGTGGGCGGCCAGACAAATCTCACGAATGATATCGAGAACTATCCCGGTGTCAAAGCTTTGCCAGGCCCGAAACTGATGGAGATAATGAGGGAGCAGGCGGAAGGGTTCGGCGCGAAGATCGTCACGAATCGGGTCATGAAGATTGAGCAGAAGAACGACAAGACATTCGAACTCGCATTAGAAGACGGCTCCAAAGAATCAGCAAGATCTGTCATCCTGGCGTTCGGTGTCCTTCCTAAACCATTGAACATCCCGGGTGAAAAGAAATTTTTCGGACGAGGTGTCTCTACATGCGCGACATGCGACGCCCCCTTCTTCAAGAACAAGACGACCTCAGTCATCGGCGGCGGCAACGCAGCCGTAGAAGCAGCGCTTGAGCTCGCTCCATTATGCAAGAAAGTCTATCTTGTCCACCGCAGGGACGCGTTCCGCGCTGACGAGATCACTGTAGAGAAGGTCAAGGCCTTAAAGAACGTCGAATTGGTCCTTGACTCCACCCCCCAGGAGATCAGAGGCGACAAGATAGTCAAGTCGCTGCTTGTCAAGAACATCAAGACCGGAAAAGAGACCGACATCACGCTCGACGGTGTGTTCGTCGAGATCGGTCACATGATCGACTCATCCATGGTCAAAGGTCTCGTTGATATGAACGAGCACGGCGAAGTCATCGTCGACGATCGCCAGAACACAAGCGTGAAAGGCATCTTCGCCGCAGGAGACTGCACTCCCACTCCTTTTAAACAGAGCGTCATCGCTGCCGGTCAGGGAGCCATCGCGGCATTAGAGTGCCACAGGTATCTTACTGGCGGCAAGACAAGCGGCAAGGATTGGGGAAAATGATAGTAGACAAGAGCTCTCTCTTGGAACTTGCTGGGATTCTCGAGAAGAAAGAAGTCGCTGGTTTGAGAAAAGCCGTCAAAGACGTCCGCAAGGATATCGACGAGAGGCTTGAAAAGACGACGGATTGCAGGTATCGCTATCCAGCATAACGAAGCGGTGCTAACGAGGAATGTCGACGAGTTCAAGCGAGTTCCAGGCCTTCGCGTTGAGTCCTATCGAAAGTCGTGATCACCGTCTAGTGAGCTGCCTCGCTTTTAAGTCCGAGGAGTTCACCGGTCGGTCGTCATAAATCATTTTATATCAAGCGATGATCCGCGTGACATATGGCAACGATAAAGCCTATGCTTATCCGCCGATCCGAGACTAACCGGATAAGGACTTCAAGCGGCGAGTTCCTCGAGTATATCAGCTGGCGTGAGAACAAGGATCTCGCCGTTGGCATAGGCGTCCATAATTCAAGGTTTCCGAGGCAAGGATACATCATCAGCAAGAAAGTGGATGAAGCGGTCCTTCTGCTTAAAGGAAAGGGCGCTGTCGTGGTGATCATCGGCGGCAAGGAATTGAGGATGGATTTGGAGAAGGACGCCGTCGCCTTCATCCCGAAAAACACACCTTTCTATTTCGACCCGAGCCCTAAGATGGAGATCTTCTCTGCCACAGGCCCGGCCTGGTATCCGAAGCAGCAGCAGGGATTGGATTATAGGCGCAAGCAGAGCGGGCGCATGATCATCTGAGACTATCCGATCAGTTTTTCCATAAGTCATATCGAGTCGAGCTGATCTCTGGTCACCTACTCTCTTCCCAATCCTTTAATGTGAATAGCTCTCTGAGGCTCTCGACGCTCATTCCCGAGAGTGCGCTCTCGCCTGAGGTGAGCATTGAATCAGATAGTTTTGATTTTCGTTGAAGTACGTCCTCGATTCTTTCCTCGATGGTGCCCTTGGTCACAAACTTGTGGACTATCACGTTTTTTTTCTGCCCGATGCGGTATGCCCGGTCAGTGGCCTGGTTTTCTACTGCGGGGTTCCACCATCGGTCGAAGTGGATGACCTGGGTCGCGCGAGTCAGGTTCAAGCCTGTGCCTCCGGCTTTTAGGGAGAGGATCATTATTCTTGGTTTTCCGTCGTCTTGTTGGAACTCAGCGACCAATTCTTCCCTTGTTTTTCTTGGAACCCCGCCATGGATAAACAGTACAGGAGCATCTATCTCCTTTTTGAGGTTTTGATGGAGAAGCGCCCCCATCTCCGCGTATTGGGAGAAGATCAGGCAGGATTCTCCGGCGGCTGTGATCTGACCGAGCAGATCTCTTAGGCGTTCTATCTTTCCTGATCTGTTGCCTAGTTCGTGCGAGTCCTTGAGGAAGTTGGAGGGATGGTTACATATCTGCTTGAGCTTTGTTATCGCCGCGAAGATTGCCAGTTTCTGTTGCGGCGCTTCCTGCTCTTTGATATCTTTGAGTGAGGCGTCGACGGTTGCCTGATACAGCGTCGCCTGTTCATTTGTGAGATAGCACCATTCCTTTTTCTCGATCTTGTCAGGGAGGTCTGTAATGATGGATTTGTCTGTCTTGAGCCTGCGCAGTATAAAAGGCGCGAGTGCTGTCTTGAGCGCTGTTCTTTTCTGGGCGTCATTGTCAGATTCTATCGGTCTGGCGAATATCTCTTTGAATTTCTCCCATTCCGGGAGGTACCCTGGATTGAGGAATTCCATTATCGACCATATGTCGGATATCCTGTTCTCGATTGGGGTTCCAGTCAGAGCTATTCGCGACTTCGTGTTTATGTTATTTAGTATCTCGGTCTGTTTCGCGATCGGGTTCTTGATGTTCTGGGCTTCATCAAGGACCACAAGGCCCCATCTGACCGATAATAGCTCATCCTGGTCTCGTCTTGATAGGGCATAACTTGTTATTATGACGTCGTGTTTTTTTGTCTCAGCGATGAAGCTGTCGCCCTCGCTGCGAGACGATCCATGGTGTATCCTTGTCCGAAGCGATGGAGCGAACCTTTGGAGCTCAAAAGCCCAGTTTCCTATCACTGAGGTGGGGCATACGATTAGCGCTGGTGATGATTTATCATCAAGATGGCTCAAGGTGTGCGCGATCACCTGCACGGTCTTTCCAAGGCCCATATCATCGGCCAGCAGCGCTCCCAGTCCGATCCGGGACATGAGATCCAGCCATGTCAGTCCTCGTTCTTGGTATGGTCGGAGTTTTCCTTTGAAACCGTCTGGAATTGAATGATTTAGTGCAAGTCCCTTATCGCTGATCGCATGTATAATAGATTCGAATACCCGCCCGTCGCGGGTGACGTTTGTCTCTATTCCGGTTTCAGCCAGGATCAAGCTGTCAGTCATAGCGGCTTGGAGACTATTGCCTCGTTTTTTGCCAAGCATTCTCGCGAGCCGTTCGGCGTCCTCTGGATTTATTTCGACCCATTTATCCTTGACATATGCCAAGTGCGATTTTGTCTCGACGATGCGCTGGAATTCTTCAGGGGATAGGGTCTGCCCGGCGATTGAGGCGGTATAATCGAACTTTAGAATGCTGTCTCCGATGGTTTTTCCGATTGCATATTGAGACCAGTCCTTGATATCGATGTTGAGCTTTACCGATTGCTGTTCGGGTTCAAGTTTTTTTGGTATCTGTACTGCGAAGCCGGCTTCTTTGAGTTTGAAAGATTCATGCTTGATGAACTCATAAGCCTCTTCATTGGTTAGGGTCCGTGGTTTTGTGGCGGCCGCTGTGGCGAACCTTGTCATTTTTGATGCGGCCGTCATCTTTTGGATCGCGACAAGAGATGCTTGAAGCGGTACCGAGTCCCGGTTTCTCACCTTCTCAAGAGGGTACGTGAGGCTTAGATCGGTTTCAGATTGTATAAGGTATTCAATCGTCCAGTGGTCTTCTCCGTCAGATGGCGCGATGAGGCGAAACAGCAGGTTGTATCTTCCTTCGAAAGAGAACTTGTAGTCGTCAATTATGCTGTCCTTTCCTGATATAAATACGCTCCGACGCGCTGCCATAATCTATTCTCGTCTGGTTTTTCCCGGCTTCTTTAGTGAGGTGGCCGCCTTCTTAATAGGTCTTTTCTTAGTCGGTTTGGCTGGCCGGCTCTGTTTGGATTTGCGCGCTTTTTTCACGGTGCTCGGATGATCGATACCGGCCTCGAGCGTCCCTGTCGCTACGTTCAAGATGTCATTCTTATCCACTCCACGGATCTTGAGGAGTATTTGCGGAGCCGCATCAATCTCGGCTGCTAGGGCATAGAAAACCGCGGCGATATGTTTGCAGGGGTTCTCGTAGTCTGGGCATGAACATTTCGAGTCGAATTCCGTCGGTATCAAGTCCACCTTTGATGCGTCTTCGAGATTATCAGGCACTTCATTATTGAGAATCGCGCCGAGAAGTTCTGGCTGGGCGACAAGCGAGGATAATAGTCTATCCTTATCGTCCCCGTCGATCTTCGAGAATCGCATCGACACCTTGTAGTCCCCATGCGACCCTTCCACCTTTGCGGTCACATTCCCTTCTTTTATATCTATGTTGAAGGCCCGGTTCGCCCGTGCGTACGCTCTGCCGCGTGACATGCGCTGTTGATCTCCTATCCCCTCGACAGCTTCGACCCACTTCTTGCCCCACCAGGTCGTCCCGAATTTCATGCGTTCCTTGCCCTGGACTGGTTTAGGTCGAGGCGCTGCTTTTGGGAAGTAGTTCCACATCATAATCACTTCTATCGTTTATTGAGATTTTCTTCATACTGGTTTTATAGGAAGATTTAAGCGTTTCGATTGGCGAGGGATCCTGTTAAGATGTCCAGGATGTGTTCCATCAGATTATGTCTAGTATAGGATCATTTTCTGCCGCAGACGTTGCCTCAGAAGAGGTATTATCCAATCCGTGAGCATGGATGAACTCCGGACTCAGGGGATACTCTTCCCCGCGGGGATTCTGAGCAGCCTTCCGATGAAGTCCTTCTATCCGTTTGAAGATCTCCCGGTATTCTGGATTTGGCTGGAACAGGTAGACTCCCGATGCACTTGCTCTCAATCTATCAAGCTCTTGAAGATGTTTAGCCTTCAGCGTGGTGTATAACGGCACGATCCCCTCCTTAGTCTTCACCAATGTCTCTATCCCGGTCTTGAATCCTTTGAACCTCTTGATCATCGTCCCGTGGTTGTTCAGCACAGAGGGAGGGGTCTCCTTGTAGAGTTCTTGATGATTGTCAAATCGTTTGATGATGTAAGGCCTGCTTCCGATGATGAGTGGAATGAAGTAGTCCATCAGGCCCCGGTCGTGCCCGTAATGCACGACGTAGGTATCATCTGAATAAGAGACATATGGCCTGATGTCCCCATTCTTCTTGATCCCATATCCTACAGGCACGCCTTCAAGCTCAGCGAGCGTGGCGAGAAGCGTGAATGCCGCTTCCCGATCAGTCATGCGCCGGAGGTGTTCAGCTTTCAGGAGGCCTCGTCCGTAGAGCCGGCCGAAGAGATGATGGAAGTATCCAGCTTCTTTTCCTCGGCTTTCGTCAGAGCAATAGAGCATCGAGCACAGGTAGGCCCTCATCCTGATGAAAGCGAGCGCCCTCCGGGGATTGGAGAACACGGCTTTGAACTCTCCGCTGCCGTTCTCGCGATGGACTTCGATATCTTTGTGGATCTCGAAGAGGTCTGGATCTTTCTGTAGTATAGATTCAAGGTGATGTTTTAGCGCTGGAGGTCTCCAATGATTGTATTGTTGCCACAGCCCGAACTGGTCGTCGCGCGATCTGACGCCTATATTGCCAGGCAAGACCGCTAATCCGTCCTCGCGGTCTCTCCATGGCCCATTCCATTCAGGCAATTCCTTGTTGTCCTGGCACATCTGCAGGAAGTTGAAGCAGTCTATCGCTACGTAGGATATCTTATCGATGTCTATTCCATTTGAGTGAAGTAGGGAAGTGGCAGGTGTGTTGATGGCTCCGTTGATGATGCCGTCTACCCTCCGGATGTCGATCTTCAGCCGTTTCAAGAGCAGTTCTTGTCTCTCTGGAGATAAGCTGTCAAGGAAATGCGTCTCTTCATCAAGCCCTTTGCGATCGAGTGTTTTCATCGTGTCGCCAAGCCCCGGAGTAGCGTAGTCGTGCATGAAAGTCGCGAGGGTGGCTTCCCCGATCTCTTCATCTCCAAAACTTCCCCTAGTCATCACCGTCTCGATCATCGCAGCGGCTAGCGTGCAATGCTGGAATCGCGTGTGGGCAAGGGCATCTTTGGGATTAGGATCATTGAGCATAAGACCCTCGCGTATGGAATGGTATAATCCGAGATAAGCCAGTTGATTCACCCCGCGCAGCCTCCAGTAATCGAGTTCGCTCAACAGGAAGTGGAACATCTCGCCCCGGGCGAGGTATAGGCAGTCCGAGGAGTAAGGGAGGTATATGTTCCTGCCTTCACAGGTGGTCAGGTCAAGGTCTTCAACAAATGAGAGGTATTTGGTCAATTCTCGGATACGATTTCTGGATCCATCGATTACAGGCGGGAATCCCACATCCATCTTTGCTGCGTCGTGGAACTCACGAGGCATCCAGACGAAGTTATGTGTGGTGCGCCTGATCATCTCCTCCATTGAGCGCAAGGAGATTCGCTTTGAGAATTTCCGATAGTCATCCTTGAAGAGCTTATTCAGGAGCTTGCGTGAATCGACAGGATAGTCCCATTCATTCATCCCAGCCAAGCAGTATCTCGCCCACCAGTCCTCACCGTCAACCATCCCAGAGTGGAGTCGATCCTCAATAAAAAGGTGTGCTCATAGAAAACATTTAGAGCAGATCTTTCACCATCGGCGCGATCTCTTTTCTCAATAGCAGTTTGTTGAGAACAGCGATTCCGTCTTCGAACCTCACCCCTAGCGCTTTCTCAAGCAGAGAGAGTGTGTCTGGGAAAGGAGTGACTAGCACGTTTATCCCCTCGCCTACATCCGCGATTGTGAGGAACGTTATCCCCGTGCTTTCCCGCCGGGCCAGCTCATCCAGTATAACCATGATCTCAGCAGCTCTTGTCTTCACTAATTCTCTTGCCCCTACCATCTCGATCTGGGAGATTCCCAGGATCTTTCCGTTTTTCTCAGATATCGCAAAATCGCGATCTATCTGTATGCGCAGCCGTTCGCCTGTGAGGTCGGATTTCGCTTTGAAGAATTCAGTTGGAAACTCAGGGCCTAGTTTGGCGGTCTGGTTCACCCAATGAGCCATATCCCGATCGCGGAGTGTTGTCACGCTTGCCTTGAAGTTTAGCGTGTTCGAGACTATAGCGCTGTACAACAGTATCGCCGCTTCTTTCGATGGAGTCACGCATCTCTCGCGCAGCCTCTCTGCCACAAGTGTCGCCGCTGCCCCTACCAGCTCGATCTGAGTCCTGGCGTTCTTGAAGAGATGCGCGTCGTTTGATTTCCGGTGATCTATTATTTCGATGACCTTGTCGGCATCAAGTCCAGATGCCATGTGTCTTGGCTCACTTGCGTCTAGCAGGATGATTTTATCATACGTTAGATTGTCTCCGCCCAGCGGAGGGAGTCTTATGCCGAATCGCTTGATAACAAATTCGACTTCCTGCTGTGGCTCGCCAAATATCACAGGGATAACATCATTCCCCTCGGCGCGCAACAGCTCTGAATAAGCCACCATGCAGGATATTCCATCTATGTCAGGATCGACGTAGCTCGTCACGAGGATTCTATCTGTTGCCATCATGGCCTGATGGAAAAAGAATGGTATAATAATGTTTGTGAGGGTAAGTGAGTGATTGTTCAGAGAAAGTGAGGCGGCGCCGGCGCGGGGATTTCCAATCCTACGGTAAACCGCAAGATATTTGAACCCCGAAGTCCTTTCAGACACTAGGAGCTCAACCTAGCGGCGTACCTGGTTCGCCAACGCCGGCACCGCTTTCTTCTTTATTCTTCGCCTTAAGAAAGATTTCTGATGAAAAACCGCAAGAATGCTGCAGTTGGTCAGAAAAACATCAGCACAGATGAGGATTATACGGAGTTTAGTCAGATTTTCCGGAAGTTGTTGGTGATTAGTCGGAAGAAAACCCGATGAAAGCAGAGACGCATCATCGAGGAGCATGCTCAGAGATTGACTCTTCCGCCACTTTCTGTATCTCAGCCGGGAATAGTGAGTAGTACGTCTGCTCAGCCAGCTGTGCGATGAGATACTTATGGATGCTACCACCAAAATGCGAGATGAAATTCTCCTCAAAAGCCCGAAGGTCCATGACGTCTTTTACTACAAGGAAAGCCTGTAGGTTCCAGGCTCCAGTATATTTCAGCACGCCACCTTGCATTTGAGGCTGCCGCATCAGGAATTCGATCATCTGTTTCATCCGTGACCTATCAAAGACTTGCACGAACAAGACATATCCGCTCAGTCCGAGCATATAGGGGTCCAGGTTTGCGAAGAAGTGGCCTATGATCCCTTGGTCTGCGAGCCTGGCGATGCGATCCTTGACCGCGTCTGCGGACATTCCAGCCTTCTCTCCCAGATGGCTGAGGCTGATCCTCGGATTCTTGGCCAATACGCCCAGGATCCGGATGTCTTTTATGTCATGGCGCGGATCAAGCACCGGTTTCCTCTTGCGCAGTATATGCTGGAAAGAAGTGTCAGATTTTGTGCAGTGATTGTCCAGATGCGTCTCTACCTGCAGATAATTTATAGGAAGGAAGAACCAGTCATCGAGTTCAAGTATCTCCAGGTCTGCTATTTTTCCCTTCGCCGTGATCTGGGTCAGGATGTGATCAAGATACCGATTGTCCTTCGCATAGAGTCGGAGCATGAGATCCCATGGCCCGGTCTGGAAGGTCAGGACTTGGTTCAGGGATGGAATCTTTTCGCATGATCTGCCGAACTCAATCTTCTCATTCAAAGTCATATTAGATGAGATCAACACGCTGAACATCCTCAGACCGAGTCGATGTATGTTGACGATCGTTGAATATCCTCTTATGACCCCTATCCGTTCAAGTCTTTCTATCCGGTTGAGTATGCTGCTCTTTGATAAGCCCACTATACGCCTCATCACAGGCAAGGTTGTCCTGCAATTCTCGCTCAGGGTCTGCATGATCAGGAGGTCTTTCTTATCGAGCTCCACCTCTCTCCTTTCCTTCGGCAGGAAGATAGTCCATCCATCATCGGAGTTTTCAGACATGACCGAACAAAGTAGTCATTTATTTAAAAAGTTGGCGTGTTTATTCGAAAAAGTGAAGCGTTGTTTCTTATGAAGGCATCGATTTGTGTATTCAAGATGGAACTGCACACCCAAGTTAAGGCAAAAGACGTCGTGGCCGCGATTTTAATCATCACGCTGTTGTTGTCTTCATGCAGCAGCCCCGGTATCGATGGCAAAGCAACGCAGTCTGCCCATGCCGGCGTCACTATTGGTTTCATCGGGCCGCTTTCCGGCGACCTGAGCAGATTGGGCGAGGAGATCAAGCAGGGAGTGGAGGTCTTTGCTAAGACCCATCCCGAGGTTAAAGTGATCTATGAGGATGATAGATGGGATTCTAAGGGCTCCCTTACATCCTACAGGAAGTTGCGTGATATCGATGGTGTCAGAGCTTTCGTCGGACCGCTAGGACCGGCAGCCACAATCGCGATTGAGGGGGCGATGAGTGATGAAGATAAGAACGCCTCATTTGTCGCGGCAATCACTTTATGCACCGATGAGTTCAGGAATTACACGAACGTGGTATGCAGCTATCCGTCTCTGTCTCAACAAGCCGATCAGGAGGTGAGCTTTGCGCAAAGTATCGGGAGACACACCGGTTACCTGATCACCGAGCAGTCAGCGCTAGGCCAGCAAATGGAAGATAATATCAAGCGAGCAGCTGCCGAACACAATCAGACTATTCTCGGGATCGACAAGCTAGATCTGAAAGGTGATAAAGTCCTCTACACCTATGCCACAAAGGTGACATCCACCAAGCCTGATGTGGTTTACGTCATCATACCGGACATCCAAGTGAGCACCAGTATGATCAAGATCCTCAAGGAGCAGGATCCGGGGATCACGATCATTTTCGGCATGGACCTGGAAGAAGGTTATGCCAATCAATTCAAGGATATCATGGAAGGAGTTTATGCCGGCGGCCAGATCAAAGACGATTATGATGCAGAGTTCTCAGCGCGTATCATGGAAGACTACAACATGACCCCGAATCTTTACCATGCGCTTGGCTATGAACTCTCCGCTGCGCTCTACGAGTCGATCAAGGCCGGTGCTCTGGACAAAGGGGATTTTATCGACCAGGTGAACAACCATAACAAAGCGATCCGCGGCATCAGATACCAGGATTCGATGGTCCAGATGCCTTTCCAGATGAAGATCGTCCATGATGGGAAGATCATACCCATAAACCCATAGATCTCGTTACATTAATCCTCTAATTCCGACAATTTCGAAAAAGATTCGGCCAAATGTTGATTTGGCCAGAATTCCTCCGATCGAGCCGAAAACATACCTAGAAAAGGTCACAGCTTCCGGCTTTCTTGCCAAAACGCACTTTAAACATAGAGCTTCTCATTTTTTGATGGCTTTGCCTAGGGTCTCAGGCAGTGAAGTGATCAAGACGTTGGCCCAGCTCGGTTATACTGCTGACCGCCAAAGAGGGAGCCATGTGAGGATGATAAAGGAAGGAAGTGAGTCGCTCACTATCCCGCTTCACAAGGAGCTTGACCGTGGCACGCTCAGGGCGATAATCAGGTCAGCTGGCTTGACTGTCGATGAATTCAATAGGTGCTTGAGATAGATTTAAATTGAAAAAAGGATCAGAGGTGGAATGCCGATGAAAACATTCAAGATAATCGTGTACCCTGGAGAGGATGGATATTTTGTCGTCGAAGCTCTTGACCTCCCAGGCTGCATCTCCCAGGGCAGGACCAAGGAGGAAGCGTTGAAGAATATCAAAGAGGCCATCGAACTTTACCTTGATTCACCTCAGCACGAGAACGGCCCGATCCGTATGGTTGAAGTACAGGAAGTCGCCGTAGAAATCTGACCTGCATCACAATAGAGAGGCGGCGCCGGCGCGGGGACATTCAACCCTCCGATTCACCGAAAGGCATTTGAAAGTTTGAACCGCGAAGCGGTTCGAACCATAAAATCCGCAGGATTTTTATGCCCGAAGATCTGGAAGGTCACAAGGGTTTCAGTCTTGCGGATTACCGGGTTATCCTACGCCGGCACCGCTTTCTTCTTTGTTTCACGTCTTAAGAAAGATTTCTGAAGGAAAACCAGAAGAACACGACATTCAATCGGAACATCCACGGTTAAAGTGGAGACTATCCGATTTGTATCATTTTTTCCGTAAATGCTAGATAAAGACCCGGAAAAATAGATTTGATGGGGCTACCCGGATTCGAACCGGGGTCTTGCGGTCCCGAACCGCAAAGGATACCAAGCTACCCTATAGCCCCTTCTTTTCAGACGTCAAAAGACATTCATTTTAAAACATATCTATTGATCGCTGCCAGGTCCGCAAAGTATATCGCCCGCCCAAACATTTATTATCCCAAATCCCGGAGATCATGCCATGTCTCACCAATCATTCATCGAAGAATCCATCAAGGAAGCAGTTAGTGGCGTCAAGAAGGCTCATGGCGGTCCGTTTGGCGCAGTGATCGTCAGGAAAGGCAAGGTCATCGCTAGAGCGCACAATGAGGTGTTCAAGAGAAACGATCCCACCTGCCATGCTGAGGTTAATGCTATAAGGAAAGCGTCAAAGAAGCTCAAATCCCCATATCTTGCAGATTGTGTTATCTATTCTTCTTGCGAGCCGTGCCCGATGTGCCTATCAGCTATTCTTTGGGCAAGGATCAATGTGGTTTTTTTCGCCGCGAGCGGCAAAGTAGCCGATAAGGCAGGTTTCTCTGATATGGGCATCTTGGATGCAATTAAAGGCCTGCCTTCAAAGAGGAAGTTCACAAAGAAAAGGATCTGCTCTCCAGACCAGCTCGCCCCGTTTGTTGCCTGGAAAGACTCTTCAAAGAAGAAACCTTATTGAGCGCAGGTCTTTTCTGTTTAGAGATTGGATCTGATGTTGAGTCCGAACCGCGTGTCCAGGTATTGTCTTGTCCGCTCAAATTCCGTGTCTGTGTCGAATTCTACAGGCATGACTGCTTTGACAGAAGCCACTTTGCCCCCTTCCATCCATGATTTATAGACAAAATACCCTGCAGTGACTGAGAAATTGGATCTTATGACTTGATCTAGTATGTATTGGTTTATCACATATGGATTCCGGACATAGGTATGGTCTTCAGCGACATCGTCCTTGTCAAGGTCGATCATCTCGAAGCGTTGCACTTCCTCGGTGACATGCAATCTTATACGTCTCCGATTGGTGGTCGTATTGTATAAGTTATCATACGCAGTTGTAACCGTGTCATGCGTCATTGATTTCTCCATGAGCGCCAGTATGTGTTCCGTAGGCACTGGATCATGGCCGCATACGACCAGGAATTTATAGTCGAGTTCGTCTTTGAATAAGGCAGGGACTTGCGCGAAATTCTCTCCAGTCAGCCGGGTTTTATACCGGACTCCAAGCGAGTCGGCGATGGCCTCTATCCTTTTCCGATTGTGTTCATTGACTGAGATAAAGAATTCAGTGATGCCTGCGTCTTTGGCAGAAGTTATTAGATAGTGGATCAGAGGCTTCCCGCCGTATTCTATCAGTGGCTTGCTTTTGTGAGGATTCAAGGAGCTGCTCATCCGAGCCCCTACGCCGCCTGCTGCGATGACGATGCTGTTTAATGTCACGATATCCGAAACAGTCAGGGATTATTATTGTTTGCCCTCTGATCGTATCAGAGGTATTACTTGATCCCAGTCTCATACCTCTCATTTAGAGGTCGGATCATTTCTAAGATCCGTTCTTCAAGTATTTCCCGATCGGCAGGGACCAATGGTATGCTAAGGCATTTACCTAGTAGGAGTCGTGAGGTAGGCTTGATAGCTCCTAAGAAGGTGTATCCTGCCACGTTTCCCTCTGCAGCGAAAGCGTAGAACCCTGCGATACGGCACCGAGGCCCGGCTTCTCCTCGAGGCTCGAAGATGGAATTAAGGCCGGAGAGGTTATGATCAATTTGTGTTCCATCTGGCAGGCGCATGACTTCTCTGATCCACCCTTCAAAAGCGTCCCGTGTGCGCTCACCAGTCACGTCATCAGCGGCGAAGAATAGGATCTCATGATATGGCGGAGTCAGCATGCCGTCGACATCCGATATGGAACCCTCACAGACCTGGACGTTTCGTTGTTTAGCGATGTTTTCGATCACGTAGATCATCTCTTCGAGTTGGTCGATGAAGGGATGTTGAGCACCTAGTCCAGTGGAGTAGGATACGTGTCGCGGGCCATCCGACAGGTATTCATACGTTGTTGGAAGGGGGATGGTTGGTTCTTCATATCGTTTGATGAGAGTGCGTAATCTGTCCGCGCGTAATGAATCTACAAATTTGCACCATGATCGTTGGTAGTCCAAGATACGCGGTGAGTCGTCCATCATTTGCACCTTTTGCCCTCACATCTCCTCTTCTTCTTTTATCTCGCCGTTTAAGTAAGCGACTACATTCACTGCGCATTTCTTCGCCTGCGCTATTGTCTTCTCGACGGATGTAGATCCAAGTGCGATCTCGCCTGCAGCAAAGACATTAGGCACGTTGGTCTGTTGGTATTCATTGGTCCAAAGCCGACCTTTGCCAACAGTCCGAAGAGGTGTATACCTCCCGATCGTCGGATTCGGTTCAAGCCCGACGGCGACTATCACTTTGTCGCAATCAATGGAGAACTCGCTGTTTTCCATAGGCACCGCCACTTTGGTGTCGTCAAGGTCTGACTCGGCTAGCATCATCTGCATGCACTCGACTTGAGACGCCTTGCCGATTCCGGATATCCTAGTCGGTTTGGTCAGGAGCATGAACTTGACTCCTTCCTGTAGCGCATGTTTGATGTTTAGCGCGCTCGCAGGCATGTAATCCAAGTCCTTATGGAACAGCACAGTGACTTCATCCCCAAGGCGTTTGGCTGTGCGAGCGGCATCCATCGCCGGGTCAGATCCGCCGATCACAAGAGTCTTCTCTTTGCTCTTTTTCTTTGCCATTTGAAGGTAGTCGGTTGCAGTGTAGACATTGGGCAGATTCTCGCCGGCGATTCCAAGGAAAGCAGGCTTGTTCGCGCCTGTTGCGATCACCACTGCGTCAAACTTGTGCGCGAGTTCATCTAGAGGGTGCATCGCCCCGCCGATGGCATGAGTCTGGAGTTCTATGCATGATGTGATGCCAGCGACTTCTTGTTGCGCGATTTTTGATGGCAGTCTGAATTCAGGCGTTGACCTTGACAGCGATCCACCTGCCTTTTCCATTGCCTCAATCAATTTGACGTTCAATCCTTGCTTTCGAAGAAGCGATGCGACAGTCAATCCGGCCACTCCTGCCCCGATCACTGCGACTTTCTGTTTTCCTGCCTTGACTTTCTGTTGTGTCGGCTTGTAGTGGTCTCCAAGGAACCGCTCGACAGCGTGGAAGTGCTTGGCGCATGAGCACGTGCCGCTGCAGTGCGCTCCACAGAATCTGGATGTGATCGATGGCAGTGGATTGGCGGTTTCGAGCAGGTCGCGCGCGTGTTGGAACTCCTTTCTTTTCACATGATCTAGCACTGAATGGATGTCCACGCCTAATGGGCACGATGCCTTGCATCCGTCTTTGCATGTCGCAAGCGATGATGTCGCGTATGATACGACTTCATCAGCGGATGGGCCTTGTGTGACTTCATCGAAGTCTTTTCTCTTCTCTACTGGCAGTTCTTTGAGCATGTCTATCACCTTTCTTTCCCGCCGCGACGGCCTTCTGTTCAGTCACGATAGGTTCTTTCTTTGATTATCGTCTTCTATGTTTGATCGTCCTCTCTTTTAGTTCCCTTTTTTTGTGGACAGGTCAAGGGTGGCCCTCTCGCCATCAAACTCGTGTCCGTGCCGTCCTAGCAATGACTCCCATTCTATCTTGTGGGCGTCAAGCGCTGGCCCTTCGATGCATGCGAGCTTCGTCTCTCCGTCATACATGACTCTGCAATCTGCGCAGATCCCAACTCCATCATCGAGGATTGGGGTCAGAAAAGAGAACGTCTTCGATCTCAGGTGGGTTATCCTCGCTAGCTGATAGCTCAATGGCAGGTCCACTAAAGTGAACGTCAAGCTGATGTGTTTCTTCCTCATCAGGTTGTGGAGTTCGTTGACAGAGGGGTATCCTATCTTGGATTGAGCGTCTGACACGACGAATACTTTATCAGCGCTCTCGTCGAGCATCGCGTTGAGCTGTTTCGTGGGTTTGCCCTTTATCCCTACGATCAAGTATACTTTGTTCTCTCCGCCTCGAAGCGATTGTCCTATCCAGCAGGCCGCGCCTGCGGTCTTGGCATCGCAGACTATCGCGATGTTGCCGTATTCGGCCCGCACGATGTGCCTGCCTAGCGGTCCTTTCACGGATAGTTTAGTCCCTTTTCGTACGGCTGCGAACCTCCTTCCCTCCTCGCCTTTTGCAGGCACCATCAGCGAGATGGTGTCTTTCTCAGCGTTCGAGATCAAGTAGGGTGCCGGTGGACTCTTGGGGTTTGCTTGGAGGAGCACGTATTGGCCTTGTTCTGCCCGGGCCGCCACTTCTGGGGCGCGGAGCTTGAGCAGGTTGGATTCCTCTGACATTTTCACCTTCTGGAGCACTTCGTTCATATCTATCATGCCTCTTTTCTGCTTCTACATTCCTCAAGTATCGTCCTTTGTCGCGTTCTAGATCGATGAATTCATCTACTGCGCTAACTAGCATCGATGATGCGCTCTTGCCAAAAGCCATGGCCTCTACCCTGCATCCTAGCGCGCGCTGGAGGTGCTGGACTAACGGGACGAAGTCGCCATCGCCTGACACAATCACTATCGTGTCAAGTTTCTGCGCGGTCTCTATCGCGTCCATCGCGATGCCTAGGTCCCAATCGCCCTTCTTAGCCCCTCCTGGGAATATCTGGATGTCTTTGGATTTCACTTCAAATCCGATCTGATCTAGTTTGTCGAACCAGGCTTGCTCGCCGACCATCTCCGCTTTTATAACGTACACCATGGCCCGGATGAGCTGCCGTCCGCGGACTGCTTCCTTGAGTATCGCCTGGAAGTCTACCTTGCGGTTGAACAGGAATCTCGCTGAGTAATAGATGTTTTGCGCGTCGACAAATACGCCGATGCGCTGGTCTTTGAGTTTGGGTGCCATGTGTTCCTCTTTTTTATTGGTGTTGTTTTGGTCTGATTGTCAATTGATCACAAATTGAAGTGTTCTTCGAACCCGCACTGGGTGCAGTGCAGTCTGGATGTCTTTGGGTCGAACTCCAGTGTAAGGTCCAGGCATTTCGGGCAGCGTTTCATCACAGTGGTCAGATTCTTCTTGAATATGACCACGTTGGTCAGCTTCTTTGTTATATCTTTCTTCCATTCCTCATAGACATTAGAGTCCGTGGGGGCGTCTTCCATCTAGAAAGCACCCCGCGATTCTTGTTTTGTCGTCGGTAAGCATGATGTCTCGCGGCATGGAGTTTGTTGATTGTTTAGAACGATTGTCAAGAAACATTGAGCGTACTGCTCTGTGTTGATTTGTGGCGTCGATATCGCGTCGGCTCTTCCGATTATTGGCCGATGCGAGCCTTCCGACGGTGGAAGGCTTTGTTCTCGTGCCATCATCGACGGGAAGGCCCGACCCCTATATAAATTTTTCTCGAGCGCAGTGTATGTTATCGTCGGTGTTTTTCCGGCGCCCGTCGTTTCGTCCCTTTATCGGGGACGAACTGCCCCCCAGTAGTTTTATATAGAGTTAGGACATATTAATCGACGGAGGTCTGGCTGCCCATATGGTTTCCATAGAGTTCTATCCTATCGACATAACTTATCGCGTGGTCGATGGCAAGGCCATCGTGGTGATGTGGGGAGTCACAATCGATGGCAGGAGAGTCTGCGTGCAGGACCATGATTTCGAGCCTTACTTTTGGGTTATCCCAAAAGAGCCGGTCCTTGCAGCGGAGAAGCTAGCAAAGCTCAAAGCAGGCGAGGGCAAGGATGAAGGACGGGTCGTCTCAGTTACTGCCATGCGAAAGAAGCTGCTCGCAAAACAGGTGAACGCCCTCAAGGCTGTCGCAGACCAGCCACAATCAATTCCAACGCTCAGAGAAGTCGCCAGCGCATGGGATAAAGAAGTGTCTAAGGTTCTAGAGGCGGACATAAAGTTCGTGTACCGTTATCTCATCGACAAGAACATCACGCCCATGACGTTGGTCAAGGCAGAGTGCGAGGAGATCCATGCGCGCTCCAAGGTCCCTGTCTTTAAAGCGAAGAGTATCGACGCTTCAGGCCTTCAGACGATATCAAGGCCCAGACTGCTCTCCATCGACATCGAGACTTACAACCCGGAAGGCAAGAACATGGATGCCGAGCGCAATCCGATCCTTATGATCGCGCTCTATGGCGATGGTTTCGAGAAGGTATTGACTTGGAAGAGGTTCGACAGTAGTCTTCCAGGACTTGAATCCCTGCCGTCTGAAGCAGAGATGCTACTAAGATTCAGGGAGCTTGTAGATGAATACAAGCCAGACATGATAGTAGGATACTATAGCGACGGCTTCGATCTCCCTTACATCCGCACTAGGGCAAGCAAGCTTAAGGTTCCATTGGAGTTGGGATTAGATTATTCCGAGCTAAGGGTCAGCGGAAGGAGCCAGACGACCGCTGACATAGCAGGCATCGCGCACCTCGATATACTGCCGTTCATCCGTCGCATCATCGGCCGCTCGATGGAGACCGACATCTTCACGCTGGACGCTGTCGCCGCTGAGCTCATCGGAGAGGGCAAGGCAAAAGTGGACATCGAGAAGCTCGCTCCAGCTTGGGACGAAGATGATGCGAAGCTGCTAGCCGATTTCGCGGCCTATAACCTCCATGATGCCAGGATAACCCATAAGCTGGCGATGACTGTCCTTCCAAACATCATCGAGATGGTCAAGATAATCGGACTGCCTCCGTTCGACGTCGCGCGCATGACGTTCAGCCAGATGGTTGAGTGGCACATCATAAGGCAATGCGCAGCTTTTGATGAGCTTGTTCCTAACCATCCGGGTTCACAGGAATCAGCGAAGCGTGGACACGATCGCGCTAAGGGAGGTTTCGTGTTCGAACCCACCCCCGGTGTATACAGGGACATCGCAGTAGTCGATTTCCGCAGCCTCTACCCAACAGTGATAGTCTCGCACAATATCTCACCTGACACGATCAATTGCTCCTGCTGCAAGAACACGGCAAAGGAGGTCCCAGGAGATGGGCCGAGGATCTGGTTCTGCGAGAAGAAGAGAGGAATCATTCCAATAGTGCTTGAGGATCTAATCAATCGTAGGGCCCGAATCAAAGAGATGATCCGTGCGGCAAAGGCCCCTGACCCGCTTCTTAACGCGAGGAGCGAGGGGATCAAAGTTCTATCGAATTCATTCTATGGCTACCTCGGTTTTGCGCCCGCGCGATGGTACAGCCACGAGTGCGTCCATGCGATCACTGCATGGGGCAGGCATTACATCACCTCTTCTATCGAGAAGGCGAAGATCAGCGGCTTCAAGGTGGTGTACAGCGACACCGACAGTGTATTCCTGCAACTAGAGGGCAAGACCAAGGATGACGCCAGATCATTTGTTGAGGCCATCAACAAGGGATTGCCTAGGTCCATGGAGCTTGAGTATGAAGGGTTCTATCCTGCGGGGATCTTTGTCTCTACTAAAGGGGCTGAGGGCGGCGCCAAGAAGAAGTACGCGCTAATTGATGACAAAGGCCGCCTGAAGATCCGCGGTTTCGAAACTGTCAGGCGCAACTGGAGCTTCATCGCAAAAGACATCCAAAAGGAGGTCATTGAGATGATACTTCGCGACCATGACCCTGACAAGGCGTACAGCCACGTCAAGCAGGTTATCGCTGACTTGCGTGCTAACAAAGTGCCGCTTGACAAGGTTGTCATATTCACGCAGATCCAAAAGAACATCGATTCTTACCATTCTGTGGGTCCGCACGTCGCAGCAGCCCAGCGCCTGAAGGCGCAGGGGAGGGAGGTAAAGCCGGGGACGATGATAAAATATGTCGTCATCAAAGGCAAAGGCAAGATCAGGGACCGCGTGAAACTCGACACAGAAGCCAGACAGGATGAGTACGATGCTAACTATTACATAGAGAACCAGATCATCCCGTCAGTAGAGCGCATCTTCGCTGTCCTTGGCATCGACACCGAGTCGCTCTCAATCAAGTCCGCCAAGAAAGGCGCCCAGAGCAGCCTGGCCGCGTTTGGTGGTTAATCCTTAAAAGAGCTGATCGGGAAGAAATACGGATTCCATTTCGACTTCAGGGGAAGGAAAGCTTATCCCATCTTCACGCTGCCGCCGAATCCGCCTGAAGTGAACGACCCGCTAATCGATGCGTAAGAGGCCCGTGTCGAAATGATGATCGGTCTTTCTCTCGCGATGACTTTGGCTATCTTATTCTGTGTCTTTATATTGCTCTTGGTGAGCCGTTCCTGTGTCAATGTCTGTTCCGATGATGGTTTGGCGTCAATTTTCAGTTTTCCTGATATCCAGCCAGGAGGGTTGGTGTTCTTTGCCGTCGTATAATATAGTGGTTTCTTCTGAGTGATTGCCGGCGTGATTGGTTTCATCTCGCTTGCGGCCTTCTTTATATTCTTTGATCCAGCGAGCAGCGAAGATGTCAAAGCTCCGCCAATTCCTTTGGCAGTGGCGGGCTGTATCAATATTGCCTCTGCCGCCGGCGCGCTCAGCAACAAGCATGCGATCAATGCGATCCAGGCACGAGTTCCCATCTTAAGTGATTCAGGCATATCGACCTCTGCGCATCCCCATCTTATAATCCTTATGGAGCTCCGATTCAACCAAACACTGTACCCAGGACCGTTTCCCCTCCCGCACTGCCGAAGGCCTTGCCCTGGCCCGGATTGGCCGCATCAGCGGCCGAGACGCCGACGCCAAACATTTATAAACAGTTTCCCGATTCATCTCGTCATGGAAGTCGCGCAATTCGACCCTAAAGTCTACGAATTAGAGGTCTTGTCGTTCTGGAAGGAGCACAGATGTTATCCCAAGGCTAAAGAGAAGGTCAGGGGAGCCAAGAAGTTCTATTTCCTCGACGGCCCGCCGTATACCAGCGGAAGGATCCACATAGGCCATGCCTGGAACAAGTCGCTCAAGGACCTGTTCATCAGGTACAAACGGATGCAGGGTTTTGATGTCTGGGACAGGGCAGGCTTCGACATGCACGGAATCCCGACTGAGCACGCTGTGGAGAAGAAGCTCGGCCTCAAAGGCAAGCCGGACATACTCAAGTTTGGAGTCGACAAGTATGTCAAGGAATGCGAGAAGCTCTGCATCGACAATATGAACATCATGATCAAGGACCTCGACAGATTAGGCGTCTGGATGGATCACGAGAACGCGTATCAGAGCATCAAGCCGGTGTTCATCGAGGGAGTCTGGTTCCTTGTCAAGAAAGCGTACGAGAAAGGCCGTCTGTATGAAGGCGAGCGCACAATGACTTGGTGCGCCTCTTGCGCCACGGCTATCGCAAAGCATGAGCTTGACTACCAGACCGTCACCGAGAACAGCATCTTCCTCAAGTTCCCGATCAAAGGGAAGAAGGGTGAATTCTTGGTTATTTGGACCACGACGCCGTGGACTATCGCTTTCAACCTGGGGATCATGGTCAACCCGGAATTAGACTATGTGAAGTGCCAAGTTGATGATGAGAAGTGGATAGTGGCAAAGGCGCTCGCTGGCCCGTTCATACAGATGGTGGTCGGCAAGGATCTCAAAATTCTTGAAGAGATGAAAGGGGAGAAGCTCGAAGGCATCGAGTACGAGCACCCCTGGCACAAGGATATCAAGGTTTATGCCGAGCTAAAGAAGAAGCATCCGAAAGTACACACGGTCCTTCTTTCAGAAGAATATGTCGACACAAGCGCCGGAAGCGGGCTTGTCCACATGGCTCCAGGATGCGGTCCTGAGGATTATGAGGTTGGTCACAAGAACAACGTTCCCCCTTACAACGCGATCGATGAGCACGGTGTCTTTGACAAGACCACTGGAAGGTTCGCGGGCATGCGCGCGAAGATAGATGACCGGCTTTTCATCGAAGAGCTCAAGAAGAGCGGCAACCTAATCGAACAGACGCCTGTCGAGCACGAGTATGCGCACTGCCAGCGCTGCCACAACCCTGTTGTTTTCAGGACGACGACTCAATGGTTCTTCAAAGTCGAGGACATAAAGCCAGAGCTGATCAAGCAAAATGAGCAGATCAAGTGGGTTCCGCAGACGGCGTTCAACGCGTTCGATTCCTGGCTCAAGAACCTTCGGGACAACTCAGTCACGAAGCAGAGATTCTGGGGCACGCCTCTCCCGGTCTGGCGCTGCGATTCATGCAAGAAAGTCACGGTCATCGGTTCCATCGCCGAGCTGGAGAAAACAGCTGGCAAGAAAGTCCCAGAGCTGCACAAGCCATGGATCGACGATGTAGTGTTCAAGTGTCCGTGCGGCAAGGAGCAGCGCAGGATTCCTGACGTGCTAGATGTCTGGGTCGACGCAGGCACCAATTCCTGGACTTGCCTTGATTACCCTAATCGCAAGGACTTATTCGAGGAGCTCTGGCCTGCCCAATTCATCCTCGAGGCCAAGGACCAGATTAGAGGCTGGTTCAATCTCATGCACATCGCGTCCAACCTCGCGTTTGGCAAGCCGTGCTTCAAGGCAGTGTATATGCATGCCTGGGCGCAGGATGCTCTCGGCAGGAAGATGTCGAAATCCTTAGGCAACATAATCAAGCCTGACGACGTGATAAATGAGTATGGCGCTGACACTCTGAGGTACTATTTCATAAGCGGGACTCCTGGCGACGACTTCATCTACAGTCCTGACGAGGCCAAGATCCAGATGAAGAACCTGGGGGTCCTCTGGAACCTGCATAAGTTCCTAATAGACATGTGCGAGAACAACGACCTCAAGCTCAAGGACCTCGAAGACAAGTCGCTCGTGAAGCTTTATGGTGAAGAGGAGAGGTTCATCATATCCAGGATGCACTCGGCCACGCGCCACGCGACCAGGTCTTTTGACAACTACCAGCTCAATGATGTGCCTGGAGCAGCGGATTCGTTGTTCCTCGACTTATCACGGACGTATATCCAGCTTGTCCGTGACAAGGCGGCCACGGGAGATGATGAGGATAAGAGAGTCGTCGCGTCAGTCACTTACCAGGTCCTGATGAACTCGCTCAAGCTCTTCGCTCCAGTCGCTCCTTTTATCACTGAAGCTATCTATCAGGACTTGAAGAAGGCGTTCGGGCTAAAGGAAGAATCCATACACCATTGCGCCTGGCCAAAGTGGGACGACAAGGACTGTGACTCCGAGCTCGAAGCGGGTATGGCCACAGCGATGCAGGCTGTCGGCGCGTCTAGTTTCGCCAGGGAGAAGGCCAACATCAACACGAGGTGGCCTCTAAAGACTCTCACTTTGGTCACCAGTGACAAGAAGGTCGTCGAGTCTTGCGAGAAGCTGGGCGACCTGATCAGGCGCCAGGCCAATGTCAAGGAGATCCGCATCCAGGAGTCCATGCCAGGCATCAAGTTCGATGTCAAGGCAGACACCGGCAAGATCGGATCGGATTTCGGCAAGCTCACTCCGAAGGTAATTGCAGCTATTGTGACGCACTCCGTTGAAGATGTGGTCCGCCATATGCAGAAGGACCGCAGGATGGTCATCAAGATAGATGGCCAGGAGGTCAATCTCGTTCCAGAGCATGTATTCATCAACCGCATCGTCCCTGCGCACCTCAAAGAGGCGTCATTCCAGGGAGGCCTCGCCTATCTTGATACCACCACCACGCCGGAGCTTGAAGCAGAAGGGTTCTCTCGCGAGGTCACGCGCCGCATCCAGGCTCTCCGAAGGACCGCCGGTCTGCAGAGGAAGGACAGGGTCACGCTCCACATCAAGGCAGGCAAGGAGTCAAGCGACCCGCTAAAGGCCTGGCTCGACACGATCAAGGAGAAGTGCGGAGTCGCCTCCCTAACCATCGACGACAAAGACCCGGCAAAGAAGCCTGAATGGTCCTCTGAAGAGAAGATAAAGGGGAAGGCGTTGACGCTGGCCATGCATCGTGAGTGAATCCGAATTAAGCGAAGATCTTTTGGTGATTAGGCCTTTTTTCATGGTTTCTTCCGGTGGGACCCGCAGCCCCTGCGGAACCGCCGTATGCCATCCGGTTTGTCGACGGAAATCGCTAATAATCCAGGCCTGTCTCTTGGATCGATGAAAATCAGGTACTCTGAGCACTGGGAGAGGAAGCGTGGTTTACGCAGAGAACTGAGCGATGACGTGCTCACCTTTGCCATCGAGAACTCACCGCCGCTCAGCGACAGGGATCATGAGGGTCTGCTCAATGCTATCTGCAGGATCCCGCCTGCGGGGAGAAAGATTAAAGTAGTTTATAGACGTACAGGGAAGGGAGAAGTGCGTTTGATAACAGCATATTGGATGGAGTGAAAAGGATGGAAGAAGCTTGGTATGACAAAAACGAGGATATCCTGGACATCGAGCTCAAGCGTGGAGAATATTGGAAGACCGTCGAGCTCCCGAACGGCGTGAACATAGACATCGCAAAGGACGGGTCTATCATCTCTATAGAGATCCTCTCCGCCAGCAAGGCATTCTCCGGGGAAGCCCGTATTGTCCTAGAGAAGGCGAAGGCGGCCGCGGTGGCTTGAACAGCCAGGATGGTCATTCATATGCCTTGTCGTGATGCTCGAATTCAAGCAGCCTGATAACCTCAGTGTCCCCATCGAAAGAGTATATCAGCACGAGAGGTCCCACGTGCGCTCTCCTCTTGTTCTGCATCGGCGCTCTGAGCGGCTTGAAGTGTTCAGGGTTCTACAGGATCTCATCGATCTTCTTGGACAACGCCTCGAACGTGATCTTGTCTTTCTTTAGCAGTTTCTGGAATCGTTTGTCCAGCTCTTCGGAGACCTCAAGGATGTGGGGCATCAATCCCCACCGTATCGCTTCCTGAAGTCAGCGACCTTGACGAATCTGCCTGATTCAGCCTTGGATATCCTCGCCACGAATTCAGGCCTCAGTTCCGGCTCATCCTGGCAGTCGATATAGTGATGGATGACCGCTTCTATTGCCTGCGACTTGTCTTTGAGGTTATACTTTGCTTTGACGATGTTCAATACCCTGTTCGAATTCTCACTGAGTTGCACGAGCGCTTGAGTCATGTTAGTTCTCCTTAGTTCAAATAATGCTAGCTTATTTAATAATCTTTCGAGATCCTCTCCGCGAGCAAGACATTCTCTGGAGAGGCCGGGGCAAAAGTTTAAGTATATGTTGAACATAAACATAATCATGTCGTTCAAGACCATCACTATCAAACATAGAGTATACAAAGAGCTCTCAAAGGCCAAACCGGCTGACGAGAGCTTCTCCGATATGTTCGTCAGGCTGCTCCATGAGAAAAAACCGGACCTGATGGAGTTCGCCGGCGCGTGGAAGATGAGTAAAGAGGAGGAGAAAGGCCTGGAATCGTCGATGAAGGAATACCGGCGCCGCTTTGATGCTGACTGGGAGAAGCGCAGGAAGAGGCCTATTCAATGAAAGTTATTGATAGCGATTTGATAATCGCGATATTAAAGAACAACCAAGACGCTGTGAAAAAGCTCAAAGAACTGTCCGCTGACAACGAACGGCTCTCGACCACTGTAATCAATGCCCAGGAAGTCCTTGCTGGGGCGAAGGCGCGGGAGAACCGCAAGCAGTTCAAAGACGCTCTTAGATTCTTTGACGCTCTAGACCCGATAGGATATGACCTTGACAGCGTCCATCAGGAGATCGAGATTGACAATTTTCTGCGCAAGAAAGGCACCCCTATCGGCGCTTTTGACACCATCATCGCAGGCATATGCGTCAGCCATGGCGCGACTATAGTCACCCGCAACATCGATCACTTCAAGCATGTCCCGGGCCTATCAGTCGAGAAGTGGTAAGAGAGTTTTCTGGGTTGAACCTAAGAAATAGGCAGGTTATTGTTTGAATATCTTTTTAATATCCCATCGTCGAATGATATCCTTCTTCGAGTTCGCGTGATGGTCGATGCGCCAGACATCTCTGCCCGTGCCGCGCGGTGAAGAAGCTTTCGACAGGGTAGGGTAGATTGTAGTATTTATTCACATGGTTGCGTAGCTCATTCTCTGCCGCTGTAGGGTCTAGGGCGGCCTGTAGGAGTGTCATGAGGGTCACAGTGTAATCTGCCTCACCCAGGCGGGGGCGAGGCACTCTCTTTCGCAATACACTCGGATTTAGAGGGATACCCATATAGAAATGATCTCGTCCGATCGCCAAGGCGTCCAGGTATATCCCTTCAAGAGGGAACACGAGTTCCTCCAGGTTAGGGCACGCTCTCAGTATTGATTTCGCTCCGTTCTCGAAGCATTGGTTGAAGAAGCCGCCGGCGACTGTGATGGTCACCGGTTGCTGGGGCAGATGTATCTTTTTCTTTGGGATGGACCCATTATCAGAAAGGTAGTCGGGACCATCTGATAGGTACCTATGCCCAGGATCTCCTTGTTTTGAGTCTACGATTTTGACTTCATGGAAATCCGGAGAACTCGCGAGGTGCCTTATCCCTTGTTCCGCGCTCCTGCTCACGTCGTAGGATGCTGTCGGATGGATCACGAACAGGATGTTCCGGGCTGTTGGCGATGATCTGTTGTCCATGTCATCCCAAGGGGCCTGAAGGATAAAAAAGTGAGGTTTATCCACGAGTTGATGAACAGCACCTTTTTAAATAGTCCGGGGTTTCCCGTCGGTGAATCAGGAGGATGTAGGTATGATAAATATTCCAAACGGGCATGTCATAGTTCCAGAGAGCGTCGATGGAATCGATGCAGTTGTCAACGCTCCATCGATCATCATAAAGAAAGGCTTTGCCCGGGCAGTCACTGCTGGTGATTTATCGACATACAAGTTCTATGGAGGCATTCAGTCCCCGGTATCGAGAAGTTTTGACACTGCCGTCCGCGAGAGGGTGTTATGGGCCGGCGAACAAGGGTTGATAGGTCTTGTGCATGATCCCAAGAACAAGAAGTTCGATGACCGGAAATTCCGTTTTGATGGGCATAGTTTTGGAAAGGAGGGTTCCCTCACGTTGAAGTTCGGACCGACCCACTTCCCTGAGCACGAAGCTACCAATGTCCGTGCGTTGTATGATCCAGTGTTCCATGGAAGGCTGATGCTAAACGGTCAGAGGGACTTCGATGATCCTATGGCTTATTTCGCCAATGCGGTCGCTGTCGACGTCGTTGTCGAGACTTCTGACAACCTCATCGTCATCGGAAAACGTTCGTCTAGCCGTTCCCCATTGTATCCTGGTTATTGGCACAATATAGGCGGTTTCACCGAGCCTAAGTATGAGTTATTCGATCTTCCCGACGACGGACAGAAAGCCTTGGCCCACTTCAAGCAATCTATGTTCCAGGAGATGATCCAGGAAGCCAGTATCACTGAGAAGGATGTGGCAAAGATGGATCTCATCGGCGTCACTTATGGTATCAGCTCTGTCGACCTCAACTATCAGGCCAAGGTCAACGCCACAGCTGAGCACATCAAGACAAATGGTTTCTACGCCGCAGCAGACAAGGGCCAGCACAAGGGATTCGTCGCTGTGGATTTTGGCACTCTAGTCGATGTCCTCGCAGGGAAGAAGACGTTCGACCTCGCCGACCCAAGTGGCGCTATCGCCCTGCCAAAGCCAATCAACAATAACATGGTCCCACTAGGAAGAGGAGGCCTCCTTGTCTATGTTGGTTTAAAAGATAGGGATGCGTTGAAGCACATACTTGATCAGCCGCAATACAGATTCCCGGCGTGAAGATCCAAACAAGAGTAGAAAAACAAAGCGAGGTACCCTCCATGTCCACCATCCACACCATCGAAGAGCTCGTCCCTGTCGCCATCGAAGCCGCCCTCCAGGGTTTCTTCGAAGTCAAGGAAGCGTCAGGCAAGCCTATGATCCTCGAGGACAAGGGTGGCTGCGATGCCTGCACTTACTGGGACAACCATCTTGAAGAGATCACCACCAAGCTCTTCCAAGCCAAGACTCCAGGCATCACCGTGTTCGCCGAGGAATCGAAGGACCGCAATGATTCTCAATGGACAAGGAAGCAGCATAAGCTCTGGATCTTGGACGCCATCGACGGCACGCCTAACTTCAAGGACGGCCTTCCTCAGTGGGGCAAGGCAGTGGCTTATCTTGAGGGAGATGAGTGTCTCATCAATGCTATCGCGATTCCTTCAGAGAACGTCGTTTACGTCGCCGCGAAAGGCAAGGGCGCTTTTTTGATAGACCTCCAGGAGGTTGTGGATCGCGATCATTTGGTATGGAAGGTCGGCTATCCGTTTTACCCCACCACGGATCAGACAGTGGGGATGGCATTAGAAGAATGGAGGTTTTGCGTAGGCGGCAGCTCTTCGAAGTTGTCGACCACGCAAAAGAAATCCAAGATCCAAGTTGGATATGACTTGGGTTACGTCGATCGCGGCCAGAAGCTCACGCACATAATCAGCCGTTTCGCAGACGATAAAAGTGTCTACTACACTCCTTGCATCGGCTCTGCTTCTTATGGCCTCTGCGCATTGGCATCAGGGCGCTTAGGAGCGTACATGATCATCGGCGTGGACATCAATGATATCTATCCAGGTCTGCTCCTGGTCAAAGAAGCCGGAGGCATGGTCAGCGACCAGTTCGGAAACCCGATCACCAGGGAGTCAGGCACGCTCATAGCTTCAGCCAATAAAGATATCCACAATTTCCTCCTCGAAGCTATCCGCCCGGCGGCAGAGAACAATGGTATCTCATCGATCTGGAAGTATCGGAAGGCTAAGTGAGCCAGGATCATCCCATTTTTGCTTCGACTTATTCTTTGTATCCAGGCCAGATTTATATTTTCCAGCAGTCCGATTGACAATTCCAGCCCCCTATCATCAAAACCATTAAATACTAGTCTTTTCTTAAAAGTTTTAACACAAAAGACCAAGGGGGTGGCTCTTTTGCCGAAGATCACATACAAAAGTCAACCAAAGGCATCGGCAGGGGAGCCACAATTTTCTTTTTGTGGTTCTGCAGTAGGATTGATTCTGATTTTCGCTTCGATAGGAGTCATCGCGATCTTAGGGGACAACATCACTGGCGCCCAAAACGTGGATTTTTCAGATCCGGACTCACTGTTCCAATTCATTGATAAGGGATCGGCTGAGATCAACAAGTACAATGATCAGGTTCCTTCATTCCTCAAATCATTGTTCGGCAACGAACGTATCATCGGCACGATTTACTTGTCATCAGGTGACGCTCTTATCGTTGGCGCGGTCACAAAGGATGGCAAAGTCATTCAATTCCAAAGAGGAGAGATCGACAACCCAACGCTGAAAGTCTACACTGACGAATCGGTCATCCGCAAGCTTATGTCCTCTAAGGACCCTGCTATGGCCGCGAAGGCGGCATTGGACAATCGGGAGATCCGTTACGAGGCAGTCACATTCGCAGGAGAGGTCAAGTACGGCACGACGTCATTTGTCTCGCGTGTCCTTTCCTGGTTCGGTTGGTAATCACGATCAATACATTGGGGGAAATATGGGGATAGGCAGTCGCCGTCCTTGAGAGGCAAAGCCTCAAAAGGCAGCGCCCATCCTCGTCGGCAATCATGGGAAACCTGACTTCAAAGGACACGCCGTTGGCAGAGATCACTCTGCGAAAATATGAGCGCCCGTTCAATCTTGAGCGCCGTGAACTTGTGAAGAAGATATGCCTCTCGCTAGGCCTTCTTCAGCCAGGTGACTCAAGGGATGTCATAGTTGATGTCTTCCAGGTGATCCTCGATTCCAAGACTCCGCTCACTGCAGAGGATATAATCGAAGCGGTGATCAAGAACAGGTCGAAGTACAAGCTCGCGCAGTCAGGAGTGGCCGGCTCAAACATACGTCGGCAGATCAGGCGTCTGAAGGAGTTGTTCCTGATAGAGAAAGCAGACAACAGCTACCGCGTTACTGAGAACTCATCCCTGATCGAGATCTTCGAGGAGAAGATAGAGAAGTTCTATCTCCGCACTATAGTCGATAGAGTCAAAGAATACCTCGCTGAGGTCAAGAAGCCCGATCAGAAGACAAAATAATCACATGAAGATTGTGTCCGGATCTACCCCCGCATCCTTGAGTATGTGGTGAAGGGTTCCTTTCTTCAAGACAGGATGGTTCGGCACAGTGATCTTTATCACGCCTTCCGGAGTGTTTTTCTCTAGCCGTATGTGGCTCCCTTTCTGTCTCACGACCACAAAACCCTGGTCGCGCAGCTTCTTGATGAGGTCGATTCCAGAGATCTGAGGGAGTTTCATACCGCTATCTTGGCGACTTCGCCTTCGTAAAGGACAAGCTCGTTATCATCGGCTTCCAGATGGAGTTCGATGGCTTCTTTGATGTTTTTCAGAGCTTCGGCTCTAGTCTCTCCTTGTGAGACACATCCCGGCAAAGAGGGGACATATACAGTGAATCCGCCTTCTTCTTGAGGTTCCAATATTACTTTGATTTCCATAGATTGGTGCAAGGGATGGTACGCTTAAATATCTTCCTGAACGCCTAGATGGAGCAGACAAGTTCAAGGAGTGGCTATGCTCCACATCAAGGAAGCATAATTCCGGAACGAGTCGGCGACTTCCTGGTTCTGGATCACGACAGAGAATGATTTCTTGTAGTTTAATCCGATCGTCACAGTATCAGCATATATCTCCATCCAAGCGTGTGTGATCATACCCTCTGGCATGAATTTTACTTCGCTCAGTGGATATTTCTTTGACACCTCACCGAATGGTTTGCGTGCGTATTCATTGTAGAGATATCTGCATTTGATCCCTTTCTCATATCTTCGCTTATGATACTCTTGAAAATAAGGGGTCAACCGGTCGTAAGGCGTCGTCGCGATCCCGACTATCCACATCTCATCGCCAGGTTTCATTATCTTTAATGTCCGTTCTCGCGCTGTCTGTATCCCTCGGAGTCCGTCGAATACCTGCGCGGTCTCTTCTACGCGGATGGATTGCTGCCGGATCTCAAGTTCAGGTATCAGATTTTTCAGGTCAGCAATCCTTTTCTTCAATTGTTCTTCCTGGTCCTCTGCGAAGTCGACCAGTCGATTAGGATCGGCGGCCCGGAAGTATTTCGTCCCCCTCTTGAATGTGTGGCTCGCCAGACCTTTCTTGGCCAATCTGTTCAGTATAGTGTAGACCTTGGACACAGATACACCCGACTCTTCTACAAGCGGTCCGGAGGTCGTCTCGCCCAACCCTACGAGCGCCAGGTACACCTTGATCTCCCCATCAGTGAGTCCCAGCTCTTGTAGCACTCGCGTGTCCATAATTGTGGCCGGGGTCACCGTCTATTTAAACATTTCCCCCCTGAAGGGATAGTAGTTATTCCCCCCTTAAGGGAAGAGATATTTTATATAGTAATATTCACTCAATGATGGTAACATAAATGGGTGAAAACTCATGATCAAACCTTACGGATTGGCAAAAGACGAGAAGGACACTTATGAGACTATTGATGACAAATCGAAGGGATCGCTGTCTGAAAAGGATGTCAGGGAGCATTGGAGCGTCCGAGCAGCCAGACCAGGCCTGCAGGCAGTGATGAGCGCAAGGCATTCGATTGATGAGAACGTGCAAGCCACACGCCTGCTCAAAGAGGATATGTTTGATTTCCTGAAAGGGTGCATAGAAAACAGGAGAGTCTACGAGCTAGGAGTCGGTATAGGCCGGATGACTCAAGAGCTCGCTAAACGTGCGAGTGAAGTCTATGGGAATGACATCTCAAGCGAGATGCTTGCTAGGGCCGCTGAGAATCTCAAGCCATATGATAATGTGACCTTGCGCCAGGGAAAGATATACGAGATGGAGATTGAGCCAGGATCATTCGATCTCGCATTCGAGTCTATAGTGCTCCTGCACATCCTCGACCAGCAAGAGCTGCGAAAGACTGCTGAAGCGATGAAGAGCCTAAGCAAGAGAGTGTTCCTGTGCGAACACACATACGAGGGACCAGATTTTCCAATCTCGAAGTATACCCTCCTTCGCAAGCCCGAGGAGTATCAAGAACTTTTCAAGCCGTACACTCTGATAAAGCAGAAGGAGCATATGTGTGCGGGTGACAGGTTCACATTCATGCTCTTCGAAGAGAGATGAAGCGCACATGCCCGCTCAAGAAGTTGTGGTCTGCAATAACACCAATCCTCACCCGATAGTCGTCTCACTTAATGGCAAGAAGTTCGGTTAATGTGGTTTCGATTTGATTGATGAGGTGTTGTTCCAGATCGCCGATTTTATTCTTGAGCCTTCGTTTGTCTATTGCGCGTATATGGAAGACAAGGCCCACAGATATCGCAGTTAGGCCGTTCCTCTTAGAGGGCTTTATCTCCAGAGTGGAAGGGAATCGTAATGCTTGCAGATTGGATGTGCAAGGAAGGATTATGGCGATGTTCGTGGGAGTGTCTGCGATGACGATTGATGGTCACGATCCCGACTGCTCATGTCCAACAGCTAGCGGGAAGTCCACTATCCAGACTTCTCCTTTATTCAGAAGGATCTCTCGAATTCTGCTAGAGCTTCATCGCTAAGTTGATCCCAGACTTTCAATTCTTGTTTCAATTCCAAGAATTTCTTGATGTCGTCTAGATAGACCTGGATAGCACGGTCTACTAATTCTTCCTTCTCTATCCCCAGTAGGCTGGATGCCTTGACTATTTCTTGTGAAGTGTCAGCAGCGATAGCGACGTCCATACCGCGTGATAGAGCTGTTGAATTTAATAGCTTTTCGAATCGTTGGATCTCGTGGGGTTGAGACCTCATAATACGAAGTCGTCAAAGAGTCGTCTTTTTAACCCAGAGCCCTATTTTTCAGCGTCATGCTCTCCCTAGGCATAGAATCCACTGCCCACACATTCGGCATCGCCATCATGGACGACAAAGGCAACGTCCTTGCCAACGAGAAGGATCTCTACACCACCGAGGAAGGCGGACTCATTCCGTTCAAGTTGGGCGAGCATCACGTCGATGTCTGTGGAAGGATCCTCAATCAGGCATTGAACAAAGCAGGTCTCAAGATCAAAGATATCGACATCATCTCTTACTCCCAATCTCCAGGCATCGGCAACGCCCTCAAGGTAGGATGCGACGTAGCAAGGTCTATTCACGTTCTCCACAAGATCCCGGTCATCGGAGTCAACCATTGTGTCGCCCACCTTGAGATTGGCCGTCTCCGCACTGGCATGCAAGACCCAGTCATGCTCTATGCATCCGGCGCCAACACTCAGATCATCGCCTATGACGGCGGGAAATATCGGGTCTTCGGCGAGTCCATCGACGGCGGAGTGGGCAACTTTATCGATTCCTTCGCGCGAGAATTAGGATTAGGATTCCCCGGCGGTCCGAAAGTCGAGCAGCTGGCCCTCAATGGAACAAACCTCATCCATCTCCCCTACAGCGTCAAGGGGATGGACGTCACTTTCGGTGGCCTCTTCACTAACCTTAAACAGAAGATTGTCTCAATGAAATCGTCTAACACCCAAAATCGTTTAAGTTCCACCGAAGGGGGAACATTAAACGATTTTGATCTCGCCTTCTCTGTCCAGGAAACCGTCTTCGCGATGCTTGTAGAAGTCTCTGAACGCGCGATGGCCCACTGCGGGAAATCAGAGCTCCTGCTAGGTGGAGGCGTCGCCTGCAATAAACGTCTCCAAGAGATGTGCGGGATCATGTGCAAGGAGAGAAATGCCAAGTTCGCCTCCCCAGAGAATCAATTCCTAGTCGACAATGCTGCGATGATCGCGTGGCTTGGCATCCTTCAATACAAAGCTCAGCCGATATCCCTCACCTTAGACAAGATCGACATCAAGCCTTATCTGCGCACCGACCAGATCGAAGTCTACTGGAGATGAGGGGTATCTTGATATGAGACAATAACTGCTTCTACGCTTGATTTTCTTTGGATTTTACCAGATGGTCATGGATCCCGGCGCTATACTGTCTCCAGTGATGGACTCGGTCTTGGACTAGAAGGTCGTAGTGTAGGATATGCTTGCCAAGTTTTGATTTGAATAACTCGATGCTTTCATTCAACTCTTGAGGATTTCGGGCATTTAGGTAAATGATCATGTCATAGTCCCCAAGCATGCGTCCGGCATAGAATATGTTATGTAGCGATGCAAATGGTTGTTTTAGTGTCTGTAATGGAGTGTCCTGTGTTATTCGGACAAGAAGGTAGTAAGTGATGAATCCGAACTTTGAATGGTCTGTGATGCCGCCGAAATTCAGGATGACTTTGTGGTTTATGAGGGTTTGTATATGTTTCTTCACTGTCTGTCTATCTGTGCCGACTTTGGATGCTATATCGACAAGCGAGCTGCATGGATCGTCCGCCAGAAGACGCAGGATCTCATTCTCTACCCTTAAAGGGAGGTATCTGTCGAAGTCAGCACCGACAGGAAAATTTCGTGTGGTTAGGCTTTTGCTAAAAGAGGAATCGTCCTTTCTTGTGAAACTCGTTTCAACATCAATGATTGGGCTAAGCTGAGTAAATTCCAAGTCGAGCAGGTGTGTGAGTACAGTGTATTCCTGGATTCCGTGTTTTGCTGTTCTAAATAACTCTTCCCGAATTGAGTTGAGGTGAAAGCCGTTTGATGCATCGACTATTATTTGGGCGTCATAGCGCCCTATGAAGGTGTTTATCCACATGACAAATGGGTGCCTTGCTGTCCTTTCGATGATTTTCTTTTTGTCTTCAATGGCAGGGTCGAATCGTATGAGTATGTGGTACCTTGTGAATCCTAGCCGCCTGGCGTCCACAAAAAGCATGTACTGCCTAAGATATCCTTGTGACTGGAGTTGCCTGATCCGGTATGTTACGGTGTCTTTGGAGATGTGGAGCGCCGTCGCGATAGTGGTGTTTGCGATTCTGCAGTTTTGTGCCAGGATATTGAGGATCTTCAGGTCTTTAGAGTCCATGGTTAGCGTAATGATTGATATAGATATATAAATATTATCATTATTCTAAGTTTTTATCATTAAAGTTATTATAATGATATCAGCTATTAGGATTGAAGAATAGCAAGTGGTTGAGATGGTTTTGTGCATAAGACAGGGAAGGACAGGCAACGCAGCTCGGGTCGGCTATGAGATCGTAAGAGACAGCGGAATCTGCGTGATAGGTATGAGCCCTGGAAATAGCTACTTCAATAAGGATCGGATAAGCGACCTCATCAAGTTCTCATCAAGAGTGTTTTCTCAAGCTATCGTAATGGTTCCGGATGTGCCGGCTGAACATACCTATAAGGCGTTGGGTTATTCCGGGAACAAAGCGAGACAAAAAGCTAGATTAAATGGGAACACTCTCCAAAACCATTGCAAGAGAGCGATAGGATCTCTCGAAGATCATGTCAAGGATCGGTTCTCGGTGATAGAATGGACTCAAGATGTTGAGGGAAATCCGATCTATGGACAAGCCATCCGGGAGATCAAGGAGTTATACTGGTCCAATCCACATTTTTCCGAAAGTGCTCGTCGTGAGACCCGGTCTGTGCTTGAACCCAAATTAAAGGATTCGGGCGGGATTGGGCCAGCGGTCCAAGAGGGCGTCTGGTACTTGCTCAAGGAGTTCGCGTTTCTTCGAGCGTGCCCCTTGATGTTTGATCTTGAAAGGGTAGCTTATCTTTACCACAAACCCTGGGGCATTTTTGAGGATTACGTCAATGGGGTCTATGACGGTAGAATACATCACGGTCTAGGATTTCTCATTGCGGATCATGTTATGGCTCAATGACGCCTCGGAGCATAGTGGGGAGTTTGCCTCCGGGCAAATCTTATAAATAGGGTCCACGGTAGATCAGCCATGCGAGTATCTTATCTCCAATGTTCAAGGTGTCGCTGCAGATATAGCCCGGATTCATCGCAGCAGAGGTGCGGCTGCGGTGGCAGCATCCTAGTCCAATACGATTGGCCAGGTCTCAACATCCGTTGGAAGTCTTTGCGCCAAAGACCGTTCAATCACTTAAGGTATAAAGAATTCTACCCTCAATTCAAGGATATTGTCAGCCTCGGAGAAGGTGGCACGCCGATTATCAATTCAGTCTCAAGCCAATCCTGGCATTTCAAGATTGAAGGCAGCAATCCTACAGGCAGCGTCAAGGACAGGGGCTCGTCGATCGAAGTCTCTGCCTTAAAAGAGCGAGATGCAAAGAGAGTGGTGATTGCAAGCTCCGGTCACTCAGGCCTGTCTCTTGCCGCTTATTGTGCCAGGGTCGGCATCCACTGTGATGTGATCCTCCCGATCACTGCCGCAAAGGGGATTATCAGTGAGATCGAGGGTTTTGGCGCTGACGTCAAAACCGTGCGCGGCGATTGCTCAGCCGCCACAGCCAAAGCTGAAGCAGTCTCTAACAAAGAGAAAATTCCCCTCGCAGGCAATTACGCTTACCGTCGTGAAGGCGAAAAGAGCGTCGCTTTCGAGGTCATCGACCAGCTAGGCGAGCTTGACTACATCATCGCGCCTATGGGAGATGGTTCGCTCATATCTTCGATCTGGAGGGGGTGCAAGGATCTTTGCGCAGCGCGACTTCTGTATCATATGCCTCGTCTTGTAGGTGTCCAGTCAGAGGGATGCTGCCCTATTGTGAGGGCGTTTGCCACTGATTCACCGATCAGGAGAGTCACCCCGAGGAATTCACCAAAATCTATCTCATGCAGCTACCCGATCGATGGCGACCTTGCCATCAGGTCTGTCCAGGAAAGTGAAGGGGGTATGATAGCGGTCTCCGAGATGGATATCGCTCGAGCGAGAAAGACTCTCTCCGAGAAGGAGGGGATAGGTGCCAATCCTGCCGCTGCCGCGACTTTGGCTGCGGCGATCAAGCTCAAGATCCCAAAGGCCGCGAAAGTCGCGTTTGTGCTTGCGGCAAATGGCCTATATTGATGCCCAGAAAGATTTCGCGCGCCTCTCGCAAACCATTAAAAACCTCCTAGACAGAAAGGAGTTATATGGCCATCTCACATAATCAGAAGGTGCTGCTAGGCAATGGCGGCCTTTGGGCGATGTATGATGGACTCACTACGGTCTTCCTGATAGCTTACGCTCTTTATCTTGGCGCGTCAAACACCGTTATTGGCCTTATTGGGGCGATACCGTATATCAGTATGATCGTGTCTCAGATGCCTGGCGTTCTTCTTATCCATAGGTTTAGCAGGAGGGTCCTCTATATCACAAGCACGAGTATCGGTAGGCTCACGTGGCTTCTGATAATTGGGGCGCCATTGCTAGTCAAAGAGAATGCGCTGTTATGGGTGATGGTATTCTATTTTATTGCACGGTTCTGCGAGTCCCTCTCTGATCCTGCCTGGACAAGCCTTGCCGCAGACGTGGTCCCAGAGAAGGATAGGGGGACTTTCTTTAGCAAGCGCCTAGTGTTTGTGGGAGTGCTTGGGATGATAGCTTTCCTGACTGGGGGGTTTATTCTTGATTTATTCCCAAAGACTTCGCACGCGGGATTTGCGATAATATTCACGTTAGGGATCATCCTAGGTCTTCTCGCTACCTGGATCATGAGCAATCTCAAAGAGCCGTCGTATCAATGCCATGATGTGCATACTCTCAAAGACATCGCAAAAGGCTGGAAAGGGGATTTTGGCAAACTGCTTTTGTTCTCTTTATTTTTCAATTTCGCTTATATGATCTCTTCGCCGTTTTTCACCGCATACATGCTAAACAACCTCTCGATGTCTTACTCGCTTTATGTAATTGCAAACGCCATCCAGTTCGTAGCAAAGGTCTTCTCTCAGTCGATATTCGGCCCAATGACGGATCACGATGGTGACAAGCCTATCGCGATGCTCTGCGTCTTTGGCACTGGTCTAATCCCGCTCATGTTCCTGTTCATCGGCCCAGGGAACCTCTGGCTGATAATCCCGGCCCAGATAATATCCGGTATCGTATGGGCAGGCGTAGAGCTCACGACTTTCAATCTCCTGCTGGATATGACCGACCGCAAAGACCGGCCGTTCCAGGTCGCAGAATACCAGACGCTTACTGCTATCCCTCTCATCATCAGTCCGATCATCGGAGGTATCATCGCTGACAAAGGCGCATTGATAGGATTGGCGGGCATTCCGTTGGTTTTTGCTATCTCTATGGTCTTGAGGTTCTCAAGCGTTTTCTTCCTAGCTTGTGTCCCGGAGAGAAGGGGGCCAAGAGAAGTGCCAGTCTGGGCTGTAGTCCGTGAGTTCATGGGACTCTTCAGCGTCAGAGGCATGCAGCACCAAGTCATGGCTGTGAAGAAGTATGTTAGCCCGAGATGATGTTTGATTGAGGTTCATCAGTCGCTCCATCAATCATTTATAGGACCGTATTCTGGGTAGTTCTTATGGTCTACGAACCCCAAGAGGATTCTGCATTGCTTGCCAAGCACGTCGCGGTTCTCGCGTATGGCAAAGTCCTTGACATGGGCACAGGGACAGGAATCCAGGCATTCACCGCAGCAGGTTCTTCAAAAGTCACAAGCGTCCTAGCTACTGACATCGACAAAGAAGCTATAGATCATGCGAAGAAGAACAATCCCCATGATAAGATCGCTTACAAAGTCTCCGATCTTTTCTCGAGTGTCAAAGGTGTCTTTGACACAATCATCTTCAACCCGCCTTACCTTCCAGCTGAGCAGGGCCTCACCGATCAAGCGCTCGTCGGAGGCAAGCACGGTTATGAGACGATGTGCAGGTTCCTCCATCAAGCCCTCAACCACCTGTCCAGGGAAGGCCAGATAATCGCGTCCTACTCATCCCTTACTAGACCGGAGAAAGTGGAAGAGTGCGCAAGACAGCTTTTATACGATTTCAAGGAGCTGGACCGCCAGCATGTTTTCTTCGAGGATCTCCTTGTCGTCAGGTTTGTCATGTCCGATGCAAGAAAGAGGTTAGAAGGTGACGGATTCAAGAGCATAGCCTACCTCGCCAAGGGCAAGAGAGGCATGGTCTTCACAAGCCGATTCAAAGGCAAGAAAGTCGCGATCAAGGTCAAGAACCCGGACTCGCAGGCCATCGCTTCCATACTCCACGAGGCAGAGATGCTAAAGCGCCTCGGCAAAGAAGGGATCGGCCCGAAGTTCATTGATTCATCTGATTTATACGTCGCGTATGTGTTCGTAGATGGCATCCCGATTCTTGATTTTATCGAAAGATCATCTAAGCCAAGGATCCTCAAAGTCTTGAAGGCTGCGATCCAGCAATGCAGGAAGCTTGACAAGATAGGCATCTCAAAAGAGGAGATGACCCGCCCGATAAAGCACATCCTTATCGCTAAAGGCGACAAGCCAGTTATGATTGATTTTGAGCGCGCCCACTTCACGCAGCGGCCGCACAATGTGACTCAGTTCTGCCAGTTCCTCTCTTCAGGGTTGCTTAGGTTTTCACTGGCTTCAAAGGGGATCAGGCTGGATGAAGAAAGGGCAGGTTCACTCGCCAAGGAGTATAGTGATAGCTTATCGGATGATTCTTTCAAGGCCATCCTTTCCATGGTTAGATGAAGGGCTCAGAGCAACCGTTTTCTATAGTGGCGGACAAAAATAATTGAGATATTAATCTCCGCCACTATATCTAAAGGACACAACTATCTTTAGCAATTATTTGTGTCCTTTACTATAGAGAACTTTGCATAATTCATCCAGTGGCTTGATTGTCATACCTAGTTTTA
>JBBSWF010000023.1:0-7219 GCA_038046365.1 Nanobdellota archaeon | reverse complement strand
GACTGATTCACCGTGAAGTTTGCTGATGCCGTGAAGTTGATTGATGCCAGTCCGGAGAGTGTGATGAATGTGAAGTTGGCTGTTCGCGTGTTGTTGATTGTGGCGTTCAGCGCGTTTGTCAGCACGAATGGATTCCGAACGTTTGTGAATGTGGCGTTGTTCACGAACACGCCGACTCCTCCTGTGATGTTGATGCCGATAGTTGAGTTGGCGAAGACGTTGTCTGTTATTGTCACGTTCTGAGCGTCTTTGTCTAGTGATATTCCCGCGCTTGCGTTGTTGAATGTGTTGTTGGCGATGAGTGCGGTGGTGGTATTGGTCAGTCGTATCTCCATCCCGCTCTCGCCGCTTCGCATGAAGCTGTTGTTGGTGATGCGTATGTTGTGGAGTAGGTTGACGCTTACGCCGGCTGAGCTAGTGGCTCTGATTGATCCGTTGAGGAATGTGTTGTCTGTGATGTTGATGTCTGCGATTTTCATTAAAGATGCGCTAAATCGGATTCCCTCGGTGCAGTTGAATGTGTTTCCTCGGATTTCGGTGAGGTTGGCTCCTGAGCTCCCCCCGAATAGGCTGATGCATCCGGATTGGCTTGCTGAGTTGAATATGATGTTGTTTGTTATCCTGTTGTTTTGGTAATAGGCCGCTGACCCGAACCTTATCACTATTACTGTCGCGCTGATCTTGGAGTCTGCGATGAGTGTTTGATTTATGGTATTGGTAGATTCTCCAAGGTTGAGAGCTATGCTGTTGACTGATGGTCGAATATGGGTGAGGGTGGAGTTGGCGATTGTCACGTTTTCCATTCCGTCGAATGTGAGCAATGCCGAAGTTGCTGAGCTGTTCATGATTACAGTGAGGTTGTGGATGAATACATCTTTTGCGCTGGCCAGATACGTGATGTAGGTATTAGGGATGGACGTTCCGTTGATGTCGAATCTGTTGTCTCGCAGTGTGATGTTTGCTGCGGGGTTGATTGCGAGTCCGCATTCTAGGAATGTGTTGTTGGCGAATGTTTGGTTTCCTGCTCCGGATCCGGCTGCCAGGTTGATACAGATTCCCGAGGAGGTTGCGTTGTATAGGAAGTTGTTGCGTAGGAATGCTGTGTTGATTCCTGCGTTGGTCGTTCTTGTCACGATTGAGACGTTGGTGAATGTGTTGTTAAAGAATACTGCGCTGTATCCGGTAAGGTTGAAGTCTGTCATGCTGGTGATGGTGTTGCGTTCGAATCGGAATGAGTTGTCTCCAAGTATGATTCTTCCTGCGGTGATGGTGTTGTTGATGTACTTGTTTGATGGTCCAGTATGGAATTGGGGCCCGCTCTGGTTCACGATCAGGTTTTGTAGTGTGTTATTCTCAAACGTCATGTTCACCGTCTGGTTGAATGTGGCGTTTGACATGTTGAAGTTCCACGCGATTGTCGTGTTCTGCGCCAAAGAGGAGTTCTGCTCGAGTCTCAGTGAGGTCATGCTCCAGTTATTATTCCACACTACAAGCCCAGAAGCATTGAACAAGTCAACACCAAATGTCGCATTCGCGAATTGGCAGTTCTTCACAGTGATGTTTCCTATGTTGGCCGAGTTGTTCACTAGCGATCCAGTCCCGTCACCGCGGATCCAGTGTCCTTGGCAGTCGAGTGTCATTCCGCTTGCTGTCATGGTGAAGCAGTTTCCTGCAGCGGGTATATCAGAAGTCAAAGTAGTGTCCTGGTCTAGTGTTCCGCATGATGATGCTGCCACGTTGACGGTGCTTGAGTTCACCGCGCTCCCTTCCGTCCCATCCATCTGTGTCGGCGTTACCTGGAATGTCAATAGTGAGTTCCTTCCGTATCGTGAGCTGTTCATTCCAAAGAGAGGGAATTGCCTTCTATAAGACTGGTTGATCTCGTCGGCGGTGAGCGCGCGGTTGTAGATCTCTACTTCATCGATGGAACCGTTCCAGAACGCTCCGTTTGTTGTTCCGCCGATGATTAGTTTAGCGGTTGTTATTGTGGGGGGAGATGATACTGCGGCAGTATTCTTATAGGCTCCTCCAACATAGACGTGCAGCCCGGTTGAATTGAGTACGCAAGCGATGTGTCTTAACGTCGAGTCGGAAGGGAATGTGTTGCTTGCTCCTGCTGATACTATTTCTCCATTGTAAACTCTGCATTGCACTTGTTGGGCGCCTATAAGTATTCCGAATTCGGGTGCTAACTGGGCTCCTTTGGAGATAGCATATTTGCTTGAGGTATCATTGTTTGCAGCCCATATCATCCAGGTGAAATTATAGCTTAAGTTCATTGACTGGCTGAAATTAGATACTAAGGTTGAGTTTATTCCATTGAAGCTCATCCCCTTCGTCCCCCACATTCCTGTCGTCCGTGTGGCGTTCGATATTACCGCTATGTTATCTCCGAACCAGTCATACGCCGATGTGGACGCAGGATCATCGTCGAAGTGCCATGCCGCCACTGGCACGTCCGGAGCTGGCGTCCCAAGATTATCTTTTTCTGTCTGTCCGTAATACATCATCTGGTATTCGTTGGCAATCTCGGCGGCTGTCAGTGACCTGTTCCATATCTTGATCTCGTCCATGGATCCGTTGAAGAGCGCTGGCATGCCTCTTCCGGCAAAGACGCTGCCTCCTCGTATGTCGTTAATGTCGCCTCCTCTGCTGGTGGTGTTTGCGAATTTGCCGTCTATGTACAATGTGACGTTCTGGTTGTCGTAGGTGCCGGCGAAATGGTGCCATGAGTTGAGGTATGTGGTATCGTCTGGGACGGTTGCGAAGAAGTCCGTGTCTCCAGATGGCACGTCCATCGTGATTACTGGGGTGCCTCCAAGTGAGCGTTGTGATAGTACATACGCTTGAGATGAGATGACTCCTGTGAGGTTACGATAAGAGACAAAGACGCGGGTCGGGCCGCGATCTAGTTTTTTCACCCATGCTGATACAGTGACTTGTTGGCTTGGGGCCAGTCTGCTTGCGTTGCTAAGATTGATGTATTGTGTGGTTCCGTTGAAGTCCATCGCTCCTTTTATGATTCCGCTCGCATTGCGCGGAGTCGATGTGTCATCGGGGGATGTCCCGTTGCTTATCCCTAACGCATCATTGAATTCTCCATCCAGTCTCCAATACCCGACAAGCGCATTATCCCTCCATCCTTCCGTATTATTCACAAACCACGTCCATGTTGTTCCGTTTTCTGGTCCGTCTCCTGCTGTGTAGTTCCATACTCCTGCGACTGATGTTGTTGAATTAGGGTTGTATGGTGTTATGTTGACTCGTTCTGCTGTTGGCGGCGGGTTGATTAACAGCGTGCTTGAGTTCACCGCGTCTCCTTCCACGCCGTCCATTTGTGTTGGTGTGGCTTGGAATGTTATGGCGGCTCCTCCTTTGAAGATGCTGCTGTTTAGTCCAAATAGTGGGAATGATCGTCTGTATGATTGGTTGATTTCGTCTGCTGTGAATGGTCTGTTGTATATTTCTACTTCGTCTAGTGTTCCATTATACCATCCGTATGTCCCATTCAATGATCCAAAGTATAGTCCGTTGGATGTTATGTTTATGGCTCCGGCGTATGGCGTTGAGTTTCTTTTTGTTCCGTTGAGGTATATCGCCAGTTCGGTAGTGTTATATGTGCATGCGACGTGCTGGAATGATGCTAGTCTTATTGATGTTGATGCGGTTTGGTTTGATGTGCTGTTTCCGATGATGCAGTTTACGATTGTGCTGTTCATGTATATTCCGTAGCTTGTGAGTACGTCGGTGGAGTGTTTGCTTATGATGTATCCTCCGCTTGTGTTTCCGTCTGGCGCGCTCACCCATGCTATTAGTGTCATGTTTCCGGTTAGGTTTTGTGTCTGTGAATAGTTTGTGATGAGTGTGTCGTTTTGTCCGTCGAGTCGGATTCCGTTTGTTCCAAACATGCCTTCTGCTGGTGTGGCGTTTGATATGCGTGCTTGTGTGGATCCGAAGAAGTCCTGTGCTGAGGTTGCTGATGCTCCATCATCAAAGTGCCATAGCGCGACGGGTATGTCTGGCGCTGGCGTCCCCGTAGCGTCTTTCTCTGTTGATCCGTATGTCATCATCTGGTATTCGTTGGCGACTTCAGAGGCGGTTAGTGTCCTGTTGTAGAATTTGAATTCGTCCATTGATCCGTTCAGGTAGAAGGTGGGGTTTATAGTGGAGTCTGATCCTAGCGTCAGGTTGCCTCTTAATGGTATTGAGGTGGGTATAGTTCCGCTGATTGTTCCGGAGTTGATTCCATTTACGTACATCTTCGCTCGTTCTGAAGCGCTTTGGCTTCCGTTGTATGCGCAGGCGATATGGTACCATCGGCCGTTCACGAAGTTGTTCACGCTTACTGTGTTGGAGTTGCTTGTTCCGTAATAGCATAGGATTGAGTTAGTGCTTGTTTGCATCACGAATGCCTGGCCTTCGCTGTACCATGTGCCAAATACTGATTGGTATTGCGGTGTGCCAAGTGAGTCGAATTTCACCCAGGTGGAGAACGTATTGGTGACTCCTGCGGTGGGTGAGATCAGTGATAGGTTGATGTAGTCTCCACCATCGAAGGAGTAGGCTGACCTCACGATTCCGCTAACCGTTGTCGGCTGATTGGATACCGTGTTTTGGTTGCCGCTTCTGTTTTGTCCGCTTGAATCGTTATAGTTCCCATCAAGTCTCCAGTATCCTATCAGTCCCGGATCCCTCCACGCTTCCGTCCCGTTCACGAACCATGTATACGTCGTCCCGTTTTCTGGTCCTTCTCCTGCTGTGTAGTTCCATACTCCTGCCACGGAAGTGGTGCGGTTTGGTGTGTATGGTGTTATGTTGACGTGGGTCGCGTTTGGCAGGTGGATCGGGTTTGTGCCTATTGTGCTTGAGTTGACTGCTGTTCCCGCCGTCCCGTCCATCTGTATGGGCTCGATTTGGAACGTCAAGCTCGAGTTTTCTCCGAATCGTGAGCTGTTCATTCCAAATAGCGGGAATTGCCTTCTGTATGACTGGTTGATCTCGTCGGCTGTGAATGGCCGGTTATAGATCTCGATTTCGTCGATGGTTCCGTTGAAGAATCGTGCGGTTCCGTTGAGTGATCCAAAGAATAGTCCGTTTGTTGTTATGTTTATGGCTCCGACAAATGGTGTCCAGTTTCGTGGGCTTCCGTTTATGTAGATTGCTAGTGTGGTGGTGTTGTAGGTGCATGCGACTTGGTGCCATGTGTTGTCTGGTGTGATTTTTGCTGAGGCTGTTTGGTTGGATGTCGAGTTTCCGATTTGGCATGATGCGATTGTGTTGTTTAGTAGTATCCCGTAGCTTGGGAGTGTGCTTGTTTCGTGTTTGCTTAGTAGGTAGCCGACGTTCGTCCCGTCTCCGGTTTTCACCCATGTGATTATTGTCATGTTTCCGGTTAGGTTCATGGTTTGTGTGAAGTTCGCTGCCAGCATGGCGTTTGTGCCGTTGAAGTCGAATCCTGTTCCTCCGTAGACTCCTTGTGTGCGTGTCGCGTTGCTGATGCGCGCCTGGTTGTCTCCGAAGTAGTCGTATGCTGATGTGGACGTGGAGTTATCATCGAAGTGCCAAAGAGCCACAGGGATGTCAGGAGCTGGCGTTCCAAGCGCGCTCTTCTCTGTCGATCCGTAGTACATCATTTGGTATTCGTTGGCGATCTCAGAGGCAGTTAATGATCGGTTCCATATTTTTGCTTCATCAAGTGTTCCATTTAGGCGTATGTTTTGGTTGTATCCTAGTGAGGCTGCGCCTAAATATAATGGGTCTGTTGTTGTTTTGATGATGTTGGTGCCTGGGCTGGCCGAGGTGTCTAGTCGTCCATCTACGTAAAGAAGCTGGTTGTTGCCAGCCATGTTCTTGTCTGCTACGCAGGCTATATGGTGCCATTTATTGTCGGTGACACTAGTAACCCCGGATAGGCTGTAATCTGCTCCAGTTAAACCGTTTATCGCGCAATGGGCAACATTTCCGATTATCACAAGCTCATATGATTGGCTAGAGTCCGCATCTACGGTGTTGGACCATTTGCCTATTATCCCTTGCTGTGAGAATCCGGGATTTGCTTTTATCCAAGCGGCCATCGTTATGGCTACAGATAGGTTCAATGCGGTGGGGGATCCTATATTGATTAGGTCTGATTTAGTTCCATTGAAGAGTATACCCTTTTTGATTATTCCAGTGGTATTTGTAGCATTTAATATTGTTCCATTATTTGTTCCAACTGAATCATTTGCGTTCCCATCAAGTTTCCAGTATGCCACCAGTCCGGCGTCTCTCCACCCTTCCGTATTATTGATAAACCACGTCCACGTCGTCCCGTTTTCTGGGCCGTCTCCTCCTGTGTAGTTCCATACTCCTGCGACTGATGTTGTTGAATTAGGGTTGTATGGTGTTATGTTGACTCGTTCTGCTACTGGCGCTGCTAGTGTTTGGAAGATTGTGGTTTGGTTTGTTGTGATGTTGGATGGTGTTTGGTTCTCCTGTGTAGTGGCAGGAGCGCTCTTCAATATCGCCGCGTGCATGTCTAGGATGGGCCATCCTGTTGTGTTGTCTGCGCTGGTTATTGTAGTGTTTTCTATTGATTGTGGTGAGGTCGTTGTGTTGGTGAGTTGTGTGTATTCTTTTATCGCGGCTATAGTTCCGCTCACGAATCCGGAGCTCATCGACGTCCCGCTTCGCACTCCTTCTCCTCCGGGAAGTGTCGAGTTCACGTTCACTCCCGGCGCGTAGATCTCCACCGCAGGTCCTCTATTGGAGAATCCTGCCAGAACGCCGTTCTTGTCCACCGCCCCGACAGATAGCGAATATGGCGAACAAGCTGGATACGTGGCCCCGTCCGTCCCGTCGTTTCCTGCTGCGAACACGTTAACGGTCCCATAATTCCATGCCGCGGCGAGTGCCGTGTCTATCCCTGTCGGGCAATCGCTTGAATTGTACGCTCTTCCGTCTCCGAATGCTCCGTTCAATGCAGACACGTTGACCCCTTGTGATGAAAGGTTCAGGCAGTAGTCTATTCCTGCTACGATGTCTGATGCGAGGCATTGTCCTGTTCCTGAGCAGACTTTTACTGGCACGATCGTTGCCCCAGGCGCCGTCGCTAAAACAATCCCTGTGACGTGTGTTCCGTGTCCGTTATCATCGGTCGGATTGTCATCCCCGGAAACAAAGTCATATCCGGATAACGTTCTATTAGCAAATGCCGGGTGTGTCATGTCAAGTCCTGTGT
>JBBSWF010000022.1:0-7310 GCA_038046365.1 Nanobdellota archaeon | reverse complement strand
ACTTTTCGGTTTTAGCAACCACTCTTCAGAAATCACTCACCTTCGGAGATACTGGATGAAGCGCGACGGATTCCGTGTCTGACCAATCAAGCCTTACCCTTAGAACCAAAAACGGAAATCTTCTTTATAACGACCTGCTTGACAGATTCCCGGCCTGCCGCCAGTGCCTCACGATAGTCTATGCTCTTAGGCTGCTCAGACAAAAACTCCCTGATGCCTGCGATGAAGGCGATGCGCAAGTCAGTGTCAGTATTGACCTTACAGATGCCATGGCGGATGCAATTCTTGATTATGCTGTCCGGCACCCCACGGACGCCCTCAAGCTTCGCGCCGAACTTATCAGCCTTGGCCACCCAGTCAGGATACACAGAGGATGAGCCGTGCAGCACAAGAGGGACATTGACGACATCCCGGATCTCCGAGAGGCGCCTAATGTCAAGCTTTGGCTCGCCCTTAAACTTGAAAGCGCCATGGCTCTCGCCGATAGCGACAGCTAGCGAATCAACACGGGTCAGGTCGACGAACTTGCGGGCATCCTGCGGATCAGTCAAGAGAGCCTCTCTTTCAGTGACCCGGACTATATCCTCGACGCCCTTGAGGCGGCCTAGCTCTGCCTCGACGCTGATCTTCTTCCGGTGAGCCAAAGAGACGACCTGCTTAGTCAACGCGACGTTCTTGGCGAACTCGAACTTCGACGTGTCGATCATGACAGAGGTCCATCCATTCTGGACACAAGTCTTCGCCCAGGCAACATCAGGCCCATGGTCGAGATGCAGCGCCACAGGCACCCTGGCCTTCTCAGCAAGGCTCTTGACGACAAGGTATATCTCCCTGACTCCTGCGAACTCCAGCGCACTCACAGACGTGCCCAAGATGACTGGCGCGCCAAGCTCTTGCGCAGCGCCGATTATCGCCTGCGAGAACTCTATGTTCGACGAATTGAAGTGGCCGACAGCATAGCCGCCGGACTGGGCTTTAGATAGCATGCGACGAGTATTGACAAGAGGCATAATCAAGAAATGGAAATCCCTACCTATATAGTTTATGATTATCTGAACCCACCGAATCCAGGCACCCTAGCCAAAAAAACGGTTCATTTCATCAGGATACCCATAATCATGAATATCGAGAACCACATAGTCATGGCCACGAAGAACATGATCAATACCCAGACTGTGTAGTCCGGCAATGCATAGCGTCCATCCATATCAGTACCTCCAGACTATCACCAAATAGAACAGGGGGGAAAGCCGGCCTATTTATTCCTTGCGCGCCCTGATGAGCCAGATACGCCAGAAACGAGAGAGGCTGGCCTTTCTCGACTCGATTATCGCGAAGCCGTGATTCTTCAAGGCAGACTCCACCTCCTCGACACGCCAGGCTCTGTTGTAAGTAGCCTTCTTGAGCCTCCAGAAACGGTGAGCCAAAGAGGTAAACCAATGTGCAGCATCATAATCTTGGACCACCACCTCTCCGTTAGTGTTGAGCACACGACGCCATTCTTTTAATGACGGACCAAGGTCAGACACCATATGGACCACGCTTGAGCAGACAACCAAGTCAAAAGAGCGGTCCCTTGCAGGGACTGCAGTTATCGGCGCGCGATGCAATGTTACATTGCGACGGTCAGATACCCTGCACTGCGCCTTATCGAGCATCTCCTGACATACATCTATAGCCACGACCTGGCCCCAATTGCCGACTTCGTCGGAGAGACGATCTGTCATCAAACCCGTGCCACAGCCAGCATCAAGGACCCACTTTCCGGCAAGATCGGGAAGAAGCGGAAGGGCTGCGGCCCACGCGGAATCACAGAACCATCCCCATTTAGAATCATAAGACTTCGCAAGCTTGGAATAAGCAATGGACACGTCCTGGACCATGGGCCGGGGAGGAATCCACCCATTATAAAACATGCAGTCGACAAAAGATACGACTGGACAGGGATTAGTGAAACACAGGCAAGGAGTGAAAGGGCATGTCCTGATGAAGGAACGTGGGACTGAAAAATAGAGCGAACCAAAAAATCGATGCATACTGCGGTTCTATAGTGGCGGACAAAAATAATTGAGATATTAATCTCCGCCACTATATCTAAAGGACACAACTATCTTTAGCAATTATTTGTGTCCTTTACTATAGAAAAGCGTGTCAAAAATACAGGATCACTCGGAGGACTTCTCGATCTCATTGGCAGGCTCCTCTGAGCCGCCCTCTGACTTGCCTTTCTTGGCGCGTGATTTCTTCTTCGGCTTGTCATCTACAGCCTCTTCAACAGGCTTTGCTTCAGCAGGCTCCTCGATCGGCTCAGCCACTTCTTTAGGCTGATCCACAGGATCTGGAGGCAGGACTGGCGGAGTGCCGGTCCCGATGACCTTAAAGCTGCGGATCTCGCATATAGAGACTGGATAGATCTTTGAGAGAGCCTGGGCCATCTCCTTTTGGAACTTGTAGCTGTTGATATCGAGAACGAACTTGTCGAGCGGCGAGCGAGCAAGCGCCCGGATCAGGTAATCCCTAGACTTGGCCTTGAGCTTCGAGCAGATCGACCTTGACGTTGAGTTGCGCGTGACTATCATCGGTTTTATCCTGAGCTTCTTGCCATCGTTTGTAACGATATCAAAAGAATCATCCACGCGCTCCTTGCTCCTTCTTACAAGACGCCTGACCGAGTTCGGCAAGACCTGCATGCCCTTGACAGACGTCACTAGGTTGCCGTCCTGGACACCTTCAATCTTGAAAGAGATATGAGTCGACTGGCGTTTAGGATCGCCAGTGATTACCATCAATGATACAGTGATATCACGACCGATGGCCTCTTCTGGCTCACCGACTAAGACTTCACCGAGGAATGCGTTGTTGAACAGCTGCGGGGCAACGATAGGGATCCACCGCTTCTTCTTGACTTTGAGAGTCTTTGCTTGTGCCATGTTGACGGAAATTCGAAAACAAGCACCCCTTTATAAAGGTTTGGCAGGGCGCGCGTAGGACGCCTTCGACGGCTTGACTGCCTTGAGCGCGGCGATGGCGACCTCGACCTGCCTGTCGTCGGGCTGGCGCGTGGTGATCTTTTGAAGAAGTATGCCGGGGTAGACCACAATCGACATCAACGGATGGTCGTGAAACTTGGAGGAGAGCTTGAGAAGCTCATAAGAGATTCCTGCGATGATCGGGATCAATAGAATCCTTGAGAGAAGCTTCACGTACCAGCGAGGATCAATAATAAGCGAGAAGACGACGATGCTTATACCGACGACAAGAATAAGGAATGAGGTGCCGCAGCGAGAGTGCTCGGTCGGGTACTTCTGGACGTTCTTGACAGTTAGCGGCTTGCCTGCTTCGAAGCAGTGGACCGCCTTGTGCTCTGCGCCGTGATATTCGAACAACCGCCGGATATCATTCATCTGGGCAATGATGAGCAGATACGCGAAGAAGAACAGCAGCCTGATGACGCCGTCGAGGAGGTTGAACACGAGATCACCCTTGTCATGGGCGAGGAACCTTGCTAGGAAGAAAGGCGCGATGATGAAGATGAGGACCGTGAGACCCAACGCGAACATGATAGTCAAGATCATCTCTTTATTGCTTAGCTCTTCGCCCTCGCCAGCCTGCTGGTTGGCAGACCATGTCAGGGACTCCATGCCGATGAAGAGCATCTCCGCCATCGTGGCGACGCCTCGGACGAGAGGCAGGCCGAGAAACCTGTTCCTCTTAGAGAAAGCGATCCAATCTGTGATCCTCTTCTTGATCTTTCCATCCTCAAGACGGACAGCGATAGAAATCTTGTCAGGCGCCTTCATCAAGACACCCTCGATGACCGCCTGACCTCCGATATCCGCCATCGACGGAAAGAGGGAGGAGGTTGTTATTATTCTTTATGGATTATAAGACGAGAACAGAAGGTCATACAAACAGGCGATTTAGGGCGCTGAGGGTCATAAGGATTAAATACGATGATATGAAAACCAAGGAGCGAGGTGGAAACATGGATATAGAGAGACTCACACCAGCCCAGAAGAAGAGGGTCATAGACCATTTCGAGACGATGATTCTAGCGGAGATAGACTCAAACAGCGTGCTATCACAAGTGAAAGGAGAGAGGAAAGACCTGTTACTAATAGATGTCAGGGATCCAAAATCATTCGCAGACGGGCATGTTCCAGGGGCTGTGAACCTGCCTCTTGCTGAAGTCGAGAACAAGTTCAGGCAGCTGCCCAAGGACAAGTTACTCGTGGTGTACTGCTGGAGCGCTGAATGCCTGCTGGCTCCCCGCGCCGCGCTTAAGATGACACAGCTCGAGCTCTTCCCGAAGATCATGAGGACAGGATGGTCAGAATGGGTCGCCACAAAGAAGCCCGTTGAGAGGAAGGAGATGTTCGGGGGGAAGTGAAAGAAGAGTAAGGCAAATGATAAATGAACCATGTGGAGGATCAAGGCCAGATCAATCAAAAAACGACACCTTTAAAAATAAACCCTTAATCCACACATACAGGTCAGACAAGTTCTAACCCGGGCATACTTTAGGGTTGCCCCAATCCATACCGCGAGGTATCACAATGCCAACAATAAACGACGTACCAACCAACGAACTCATCGAGGTCGTGGCAAAAGACCTAGTCTCTTCTGGGGCAGTCAAAGCTCCAGCTTGGGCAACCTTCGCTAAAACCGGATGCCACAAGGAACGAGCCCCGACGAGAAAAGATTGGTGGGAAGTCAGGGCAGCAGCGCTTCTTAGAAAAGTCAGCCTGATGGGGCCGATAGGAGTATCAAAACTCAGAACCATCTACGGCGGAAAGAAGAACATGGGATCAGCTCCAGAGCAGAACCGCAAGGGATCAGGCGCGATAATCAGGCACATACTCCAGCAGCTCGACAAGGCAGGGCTGACTCGGCACACAAAAGTAGGAGTGCACTGCGGCCGCGTCGTGACACCCAAAGGGAAGAGCGTACTAGACAAGGCAGCGACCAGACTGGCCAAAGACCTCAAGATAACGATCAAACCCGCGCCGGCGAACGACGCCGAGAGCGAAGTGATAAAAGCAGCAGAGGAGATAAGCGCGCCAGCAGCCCCAGAGACAGCAGGCGAGAAGAAACCCTCCAAGAAGAAACACGAAGAAAAAGCGCCAGAAGCTACCCCGTGATAGAAAATGGCACGCACAAAACACCCAAGCAAGAAGAAGAGATTGGCCAAAGCGGCGCGCCAGACAAAATGGGCGCCTTACTGGACAGTCCCAAAAATATACGGCAAGACAAGACGCGTCCACCCCGGCCGGCACACCACAGTGAAGCGGTCATGGAGACGAATGAAGATCAAGGCGTGAAGACATGGCAAAAATCGAACGCGTATACAACGTCCCTCTCAGGAAAGAGTGGCTCAAAGTCCCGCTCTACCAAAGAGCAGAGAAAGCAGTCCGCGCTCTGCGCCAGTTCACCATCCGACATATGAAATCAGAGGATGTCTGCATCGGTCCCCACGCTAATATGGAGCTTTGGAAGCACGGCATGAGGAACCCGCCGCACCACATCAAAATCAACGCAGTCAAAGAAGACGACGGCAAAGTTGTGATCGAGCTGTTCGGCAAACCGATGCCATCGACAAAGAAAGAGAAGCCGATGGAGAAAGGCGCTGTCAAGAAGGCAGTAGAGGCCCTGACTGGCATGAAGGTCAAGGACAAGAAGCCTGAGCCAAAGACCGCGGAAGTAGTCTCTGAGAAGCCTGCCGAAAAGAAAGAAGAGAAGCCCAAGGCAGCGCCTAAATCCGCAGCTCCGAAGAAGGAGCATAAGGCGAATGAATAGAAGAAGGAGTTGATTGGAATTCTTATTTTGTGATATTCCCTATTGTTCAGATGAATAAGCCACTGAAAGCCCACGGAAGTATCCCAGAGGCATCGCCTCGATGGCATAGGTGTCATCGCAGACTTGGACACTGCGCAGCAGGCCCTCAGGGAGGCTCATCCCCATGCACCTCTTGAACCTGCTTCCGGCTCAGACAAGTACACATGATCCATATCTGCAAGCCACAACTCACCAAGATTATATTCTAGTCCTATCTTCAACAGAAACATCTTCCTAAATGCCTCAGACGGGCTGCCCTTGATTCTATGGCCGCTGATGTGGACCCAATAATCGTATTTTGGCGAAGAGAATGGGTTTGATAGCCGGGAGTTATACATCTTCACCAGGGTGTTCATCACATTATCAAAGTCGGATCTAAGATCTTCGCCATTGCCAAGCCCTACGAAGTCATCGTATTCAACATCCTTGACAGGTAATTTGCCTCCTTCAGAGATATCCTTCACGATCGCAAACTGGTTTCCGGACTCGCTGACAAGAACTTCAGAAGATAATCCGTAATCCTTTCTCATAGCCCGCACATAGGAATGCTCGACAACACCGATGCCGGACCAACCTTTTGCGAGCTTGACAAAGAGTTTATACGAATTACGTACCGGATCGTCAAAGCCTACGGTAATAACAGAGAACCCGACAGGGGAATAAATTCTGCCCGGGACAGGCTCGCTGCCTTGAGGCAGCGTTGGGAAGACAGGAGCCTTTGCAAGATAACCACCCCCTATGTCGATTAGGGCCTGGTTAGAGCCGGTCTTGCGCACAAGACTTGCATCCACAATGAATCCATGCTTTGCAGCCATCTCCACCTCATGGCTTGCATAGTTCTTCCTGCAAGAGCGTAACCAGTCGCTCATGACTCTCTTATGGGCGTTGAATTCTCGCTTCAATATCTCCTGAAGAGCCCGCTTGGCTGAAGATGGGCATGGCATGATCTAGCACTCCTTGCCTCGATTATGCAAGACATACACACTTGTGGAAGCCTTGCGAGAAAGCGTCCTTGGCCGACGGGAACTGGACGAGGTTCTCGCGCTCGATGTTGCGGGCGAAGACGCAGCGGTCCTCATGCACTTTGTTCGAGAGCTTGGAGCCGACGAGCTTTGGTGTCGGAGGCCTGGCGCCTTTGAGGGCGTACACAGTCTCTTCGAGGTCTGCGATGCGCTTCTGGAGGTAGTCGCAGCGCTTGTTGACATTCTCATGGGCGTACCACAGAGAATTGACATCAACTTTGACTAGCCTGAATGACTCCTTGACTTTATCCACGATAGGTTCGATTTCGCTCATTTTGGGTTACCTCACTGCAGTGTGAAATTGTCATAATCTATGTGATTCGTATAGGCCCGAATGATATATAAACCTTTCCATATGTAATCACTTTGCAGTGATTAATTCTCTACGGCATTGGATGCGTAACTATAAAGTCGATCTAGCTTCTTGAATATATATTTTCTCGGACAGAAATC
>JBBSWF010000021.1:0-20621 GCA_038046365.1 Nanobdellota archaeon | reverse complement strand
CGAACTAGACAAACTCAAAGAATCAACCACCAAGTGAGTTTCCACGCAAAGCCTGTCCGGATTTGTCTGATAACATTTCCCTGCGTATGGACCGGGCTATTTGTAGTCAGGCAATTGCCAGCATAGAAGGAATATCGCCAACACCACTACCGTCCCGACCATCGGGACTGACCATCCAAGCGAGTGGGCGTACCAATGCAATGCGCCGGCAATCGCTGCTACTAACAGAGGTTTTTTCCAGTTTTTTGCCATTTATTATCACCTGTTCTGTTTTATCGCGAGCACGTCTTTTAAGCCTTTGCCAGATTCCACATCGTCTCGAAGAACTTTCTGAACGAATCCGCCGCTTCTTTGCTGCGCACGCGTATCACTATCGGTCTTTTCAGGAGCATTATGAATAGCACGGTGTCTTTATAGAGGTTCATCTCCGTGAATGTGTCTTGATATAGGAATCGTGCTTTGTGGACCTTGCTCTTAGTGAAGTATGATGTCCTTTGGATGTTTGATCGGACATTCTCGTTGAATATCACCTTGATCGTGTATCCTGCTTTATCTTGCCGGGTGTAGTATTTCGAGAAGAATATGTCCGCTTGCGCAGGGTCAAGGCCTTGGCTGGCTCCAAAGATGAGGTTCTCATCGCCTTTCTTCAGGGTGTTCACCATGTCATCGAACACCGTCTTCATTCCTTCCCATCCGTAGAACACTTCTATGTCTACTTGTTCCTTGGTCTTCTGGTATTTGGATCTCAATGAAGGCAGCAGGTGATCTATCAGTTCTTTCTCCTGCTGTATCTGCTGTTCTTTGAGTTCTAGGAAGTCCTTTAGCCGACTTGGGTCTGCTGCGCTAAAATGCAATACCCCGTTCTTCTGTACAACCGAGATTATCCCTTTCTCGAGCAGCCGGTTGGCCACGTCATAGATCTTTGAGGGAGATATCCCGGATTTCTTCGCGAGCGCTGTCCTTGTGGTCTCGCCTAGCTCAAGCAGCGCGCTGTATATCCTGATCTCGCCGTCTGTCAGGCCGATCTTGTTCAGGTCTGTTAGGTCCATGATTGTCCCCTTAGGGGACACTCTAATATAAATACTTAGTGTGCCTATTGTGTAGTAACAATATAGGTGAGGTGCAAATGATGAGGTCTAAGAGAATGAGGGGATTGTTTATCGTTTTCGCAGTCATGACGCTGGCGCTCTCAGGTTGCGCAAGCCAGAAGGCTCAAGACCAGGTCAAGATAGGAGGCTTGTTCGGTCTGACCGGTTTCGCCTCTTTCGCCGGCCAGGGCTCGCGTGAAGGTTTCCTTATGGCGATCGAAGACAGCGGGATGAATGTGAGTTATCAGATCGAGGACTACGGGTCAGATTTCAAGTCAGTCGCGACTTCAGCCACGAAGTTAATCGAGGTCGACGGAGTCGATGTGTTGATCGGCCCGGAATGGGAGTTTGGAGGAGTCGTTGTCCCGATCGTCAAAGAGAAGGGCTTGCTTGCAATAACGCCTTGGAACACAGCCGGCCAGGAGTGGGTCAACTCCCCGTATTACCTCTCGATCTCATCGAGCTATCGGCCCGAAGGCCAGGCGATCATAGAGTATATGGCGTCGCACGGCTTGAAAAAGGTGGCCTTGTTATATGAGGACAATGAGTTCTCGCTCGATAACATGGGGATGTTCAAGGAGGACTTGGCAACCCATCCGGAGATAGAGGTCGTCGCTGATATCAAGACCGCTGCTGACTCGACAGGGTATGGCAGCCAGTCTACATTCAAGACTGAGATCGAGAAGATCGGGTCTGCCGGTCCAGACTCGATCTATGCTGTCCTCCCAACAGACGCTGGAGAAGGCGCGCTCGCCAAGCAGGTCTTTGAGTCAGGCATCAAGGCGCAGTTGTTCATTCCGTTCGCTAGGGGAGCAAGCGATGCCTTCAGGGTCGGCTACAAGGATTACCTCGATGGTGTGATCTACCCTGCGGCCAAGGAATCCAATAACATGGCAGCATTCAAGGTCAAGTACAAGGCGCGATACGGCAAGGAGCCTTCTGCGTTAAGCGCGGCAGGAGCTTATGACGCGACCACCCTTGTGCTCAAAGCGATCAAGAGCGGCGCTAAGACCCCTGAAGAGATCAGGCAATACCTGATGTCTGTCAAGGATTATGAGGGGTACTCGAACACCTTGACTTTCAAAGAAGGTGACCACCACATGGCGACAGAGATCGCAGTTCTCATGAGGATAGGTGGAGCTAGAGCTGAAGCTATCAGTTGAGGGTGAGTTTCTATGAATTCAGATTTTCATAATGATTGGGGAAAAATCGCAGTTTTGGTAGTTGATATTCAGAATGACTTTTGCCATGATGATGGAATATTTGCACAACAGGGATTAGATGTTAAACCAGCCCAAGAAGTTGCTCCAAGAATACAAGAATTCATCGAAGAAATTAGACAATATTATGCCCCAATAATTTATACCAAACAAATCGAAGCTGAAGCTATTACTCCAGCAAACCTAAAGAGGCAATTTGCAAGTGGAAAATTAAAAGCAGTCTGTACTCCAGGTTCATGGGGTTCTGAATTATATCAACTTCAACCTGCTGATGGTGAACACGTCCTTGAAAAAAGAACTTATGATGTTTTCTCAAATCCAGAACTTAAAAGAATATTGAATGAACACCAAGTAAAAACGTTGGTTATTGCTGGGGTAAATACAGATGTTTGCATTGATACAACTGTAAGACGTGCTTTTACAGAGGGCTATCAAATTGTAGTCCCACTAGATCTTGTCGCAACAATGAACAAAGCTGGAGCAAAACATTACCTTGATGTTTTTGACAGATTCTTTGGAGTGGTATTGGATTCGAAGGAGGTCCTCTTGTATTTAAGGGAACATCCGGATATGTATCCAGGTTTTCTTCATTTCCAGAAGATTATTTAAGCATACAGGCTGCACCGGGTTTTTATTCGGAGATTCTGAAGGACTCGATCTCGCCTTCTTTCTCATCCATGATGGATTGGATGACTTTGAGGGAGCTTTTCATCTTATTGCGTATCAGCCAAAGGTCTGAGGGGATCATATCGATACCATCCATCTGTTTGACGCTGAACCATTCTAGAGGGCCATGCCCCTTGTCTTTGGCAATGGAGTCATCGCTCTCCATCACGACAAAGAAGAGTATGAAGCTGTGCTTGACTATGCCGTCCCCGTTGACTTGTTCATGCATCACTGCCTTGATGCGTGCGCCAGATCCCGATATCCCTGCCTTGTCCTTCACTAATCTCAATGCTGCTTGTATGATGGTCTCTGAGTGGTTGATCCTTCCACCTACCATCCCCCAGTATCCTTGGTAGGGCCGCTTGTTCCTGCGAAGGAGTAGTATTTTCCCTTTTTTTAGTACCGCGACAAGCACAGCAGGAAGAGGGCCCTGATCCATCCCGACGATGTGAGGGAAGATCGGGATGAACTTTTCGGATTTAGGAGTCAGGGAGTATTGTTCTCCGTCTTTCTTGAGCAGCCCTTCCTTTCGCATCCGGTCAAGATGGTATGCGACGAGGTTGGATCTTATCTTGATGGATTTCTCGATCTGGCTGAATTTCAGGCTCCGCTTATCGACGAACAGGCTGAATATCTGTTCACGCTCTTTCTTCGCCAGGCTTCCGGTGTATCTCATCTGCTCAAATGAGTTCGAGGAATTATTTAAGTATGCGCGGGGAATCTGGAAAATCCATGGATGACATCAAGGAGAAAGCAGGATACATCTCAGTCACCGGTATCATAAGGAAGGATGGCAGGTACTTGATCTGCAAGCGCGGGCCTGCTGAGAAGGCCTTCCCAAACAAGTGGTGCGTTCCGGGCGGCAAGATCGAGATGAAGGACTTCATCGGCACTCAAAAGGACACTAGCGACCATTGGTTGGATATCTTCGAGAAGGTCTTGAGAAAAGAGATCCGCGAAGAGACAGGGTTGGAGATAGACAACATCGGATACGTGTCCAGTCTTGTATTCATCCGCCCTAACGGTTTCATGACAGTCATTGTCAGTCTCTGCGCGGACCACACCCATGGCGATGTGGTCCTTCAACGGTCCGAGCTCACGGATTATGCATGGGTAACGCCAGAAGAAGCGAAGAGGTATGACTTGATAGAGAACATCTATGAGCAGATCGAGAAGGTCGACAGTATGAGAGTCGTTCCGGCTCAGAAGAATATTTAAGCATACGGGCCACACCATGTTTCCATGGCGCAAGTCAATGCCTCATCGTCATGTATCTTCTGCCGCATCATCCGCGGCGAGCTTCCTTCAAGTATCGTCGCGCAAGACGACAAGGTCGTCGCGTTCTTGGATATCAATCCGGTCCATCCCGGCCACACTCTTATCGTGCCTAAGGAGCATCACGAAAATATAATTGATACCCCCGCGGAGACCATGCAGGCGGTCATCGCGATGTCCAAGCGTGTCGCGCAAGCCATCAAGGTAGAGCTTCCTTGTGATGGCATGAACGTGAGTATGAACAACTTCCCCGCGTCTGGCCAGGTCGTGATGCACACCCATATGCATGTCATCCCCAGGTTCGACAATGACGGCCTCAAGCCCTGGCCTCACAGGCCTTATCAGGAAGGCCAGGCTAAGAGCATCGCTGACCGGTTGACAAAGTGTTTATTGGAGAAGTAAGACCTGTTCTTTGTAGTCTTTGAACGCGATTGGCGCCTTGTTCAGCTTCCTTATCGACTTGATGAATCTCTGTCTCATCTCTTTGGCTTCCTCTTTTGTCATCCCTGAAGCGGTCTTGTATGTCAGCCTCTCATCGAGCAGTTCTCTTTTTTCTTCGGTTATCTCAGTGATGCCATATTGGGATGGATTCTCATATGCCTTGCTTCCTTTCTGCAGCCCGAATACCGTTGTAGACACGATGAATAAGCTCTCTGAGTTTGATTTGAGGAAATTGAGTGTCTCCATGAATTCCCCCTTTGTCTCTGTAGGGAATCCGAACATGATGTATGTGGTGTTCTTGATCCCTGCGGCGTGGCTCTGCCTGAGCACTTCGCTTATGTCTTCCACTTTCGTCCCTTTCTCCATCAGGTCGAGTATCCTTTGGCTGCCTGACTCCACGCCCCAGCATATTGCCTTCAATCCTGCAGCAGCCAGCTCGTCGAACGTGCCTAGCATATCTCTTGTGGGTCGAAGTTGCGCCCACCATTTCACTTTCAGCGGCTTGAGCGCCGATGCGAGCGCGAGCAATCTCTCTCTTGGGATTGTGTCGTCGATGAAGAAGAAATTCTTCGCTCCGCTCCGGACTATTGCCTCTTTGATGAGTTCGATGTCAACCTCAAGGTACGGCGCCTTGCGGAAGTGAGTGCAGAACGCGCACTGCTTGTAGAAGCAGGTGCTCGATGATTTCAATGGGATCACGGTCTCTGCGGCGAAATAATCAGGATCATCATAATCTGAATAGTCCGGTACGACCCAGCAGTCTAGCTCAGATGTTGTGTTCTTCCTCGATTGCTCGCCAGCGATCTTCGCTATCTGCTCGTAGAGCTCGACCTCGTTCTTTAGGCATGGGCACTTCGCGGCTAGTTGGGGGTTGACAGCAGGTCCGCCGGCCACACATTTAATCCCGATTTTTGCCAGCTCGTCTGCCAGCACCATCGCGTGGAAGCATTGGCTAGAGTATACCAGGCTCATCGCCACTAGGTCCGGCTTCTCCCGCAAGACGATATCCAGCATCTCATCAGCCAGGTCCGGCTTCTCGCCGCATACGACTTTCTTGTTGTTGATAGAGTATGTCGGCCGTGCTTCCTCAAGAAACTCGCCTAGCAGCTTGCCGTATTGGTTGGCGTCCCGCCCATCCACTCTTTCTAGTCTCTCGTAGAACTTCGGGAACATCTTCTTGTGGTATTTCGCGTTAAGGTCCAGGCATTTCACATCGACCTCAAGGTTCGCCAAGACAAATCCTTTCAAGTAAGATATGGAATATGGACGTACTGTGGGCGGACAGAATGGAGGGTAGATGAGCAAGACTTTCATGTCACTGATCGATTGCCCACCGGTTATAAAGTTTGGTCTGGCTGTAGTGTCCTGAAATTATTTCCGCCTGATTTTATAAATGAGTTTGAGTCTTGTGGCATGACTAAGCTCAATGCTACAAGGATCAAATGGCTGGTCAGGCAAGTTGTCAAGTACGGAAAGCGGCCTTCTAAGGTGGCCGATGTGTATGGCATCTCAAGCAGGCGTGTTCGCCAGCTTGTCCAGTCGTTTAGGAAGGCTGGGAAGATGCCAACGTTAAACCCCACGAGGCGGCCTAAGACCGTGCTCTCCTGTGAGCAGTGCAGGATGATAGATTCGGCTTTTGAGGCGTCGCGGCTTAGTCCGCGACTTCTCTATTTTGATCTCAAAAGCAAAGGCTACACGATTCCCAAGAACAAGATGTATGAGTACCTCAAAAACAAGGGCTGCATAATCGACAGCCCGAAGAAGCAGAAGAAGCGTAAACGGTGCAGGTACGAACGGGAGCACTCCGGAAGCCTACTTCATGGAGACTGGCACCGCACAAGCGAAAACCACCCCCACGTCATTCTATGGGAAGATGACGCTTCTCGACGGATACTGTCTGGTGGGGAGTTTAGCTCCCCAAACGCGGAAAACAGCATAATAACATTCAAACAAGCTCAGGTAGAAGCATCAAAGTTCAACCTGCTAATCAAGCAGGTTAACACGGATCGCGGAAGCTGCTTTATCAGCAACAAAGAAACCGGAACTGCCCAATTCCAACAGTACTTGCAAAGCCAACACATCAAACACATACCCTCCCGCGTGAACAACCCTCAAACAAACGGCAAACTCGAACGCCTATGGCTGGAGTACAACAAGCACAGATGGCGGTTCAACACGCTACAAGAATGGATAGACTGGTACAATAACCGATTACATGGCGCATTAAGACTTGAATGGGGCGAAACCCCCAACCAAGCATTCATACGCAAATTACCACCGGAAACACTCATCGGGCTGATGTTCCAATGAAAAAAGAAAATAATAACCGGACTCTACAAAAGTTTGGTCTGGCCAGAAAGTATTTAAGCCAGCAAACCAATCAGTCCCAATGGATCATACAACAACAATCAGAGAAGAGATAGTGATTTACGCCGGATACATCGGTGTGATCGCTGGGATAATCGCAATACTGATCCTCTTCTATAAAATGTTCACAGGGAATTGAAGATGTTTGTAAGTCTTATGAACATCAAACCTTAATCACCTTGTCGCACAGTTGTGCTATCTCCGCTCTCGTCTCTTTATCGGTCTCTGATTCCAGTGAGATCAATAGCCCGGACACGTCGTTCGCGCGCATCTTTGTCAGTACTGAATGGATGAACCTTGCCAGGGTGTTTGGTTCGTTGTGGATCAGCAGTTTGTTGATGGTGTCGATGAAGATGAATTTCTTCTCTTCTATCAGTTTCAGGCGGTCGCTCAATGAGATCGCTATGTCCGTGAATAGGGAATCGCTGTTGATATGGATGAAATTGATGATTTTCTTCTTGTCCTTCTCTTCCTCTTGGGGGTATGCGCATAAGATTACCAATTTGTCTGCGTCGATGTCGTTCTCCTCGTATAGTTGGAGTAGCTTCTTGCAGGGTATGGACGATGATACGATGACTTGTGTGTAGTCTCTCTTGCTCAGCCATTTCACTGTGGTGAGATGCACATCTAATAGTTTTGAGGCGCTTGTCTCTACAAAGACGATTCCTCCTCTGGGTAGCTTGTTTAATTCTTCGGCGAGCTTTTCTGTGTCGATCACGCCTTTACCTCGATTGTCTTGTCTGCGCGCATCACCACATCCCGGACAAATTCCCTCTGTGAAAGGTCCTTTGCCACGTTGAATATGAGTATGATGTCTTTTTTGCCTTTCACCAGGCTCATCAGGAAGTCGGAGAATCTTAGTGTTTCAGATATCGGCTTGTGCAGCGCGAATGTGGTCAGCGAGTCTATGAATATGAATCTCTTGCCTTTCATTTTCTCGGCCGAGGTGTATATGGCCCTCACCAGTTCATCGATGTCTAATTTTTGGGAGACATGCACGCACCGATCGTCTTTCTCGGGCGCTACTTCCGATACCGCAGATGCGACATCTATGAATGTTATCTTGTTGAGGTTCACGCCTTGTTTTTTGAGCAGGGAAGAGCTGTTCTTGAACGGCCTTTGGATGCTCACGTACACTCCGCTCAGGCCTTTTTTCTGCAATATCTTGATCGTTTTGATGTTTGACTCGAGATATGACCCGGTGTCCAGCTCGAGCGTTATGCTTGTCCCTTTCCCGGTTTTCAGGGCCTCGTTGAGCGCGGATTCTAAGTTTTCCATGATAAGCCCTTATCTTTTGAATATCTGCTCGATTTCGATTCCGTTTTTGCCTATCTTAAACTCCCAGATGTTCTTGTCATGCGCAGAGCCGCGCATCTTCAATACGTTGAGCAGTTTGGCTACGCTTTGTTTTCTCTCGACGAATCTTAGTAGGATTATCCCGTCTGTGATCGAGCTCATGCGCAGATCGCTCGATGCCCCGCTCCCTAGCAATTGCTCGGACGTCGCGCTGAACAATGGCTTCTCTGACAGATAGGTGAGCATAGACGTTACGCCTCTTGATTTCAGGAGGTCTGTGAGCTGGATCAGGAATTCACGCACCTTCGCCTTGTTCAGTACCGATGATTCAAGGGAGGAGACGGAATCAAGCACGAATCTCTCAGCGCCTGTTGAATTCACGGCGTCTGTTATCTGGTAAAGGAGTTTATCCGTGTTCGTGTCCAGCAGGCTGGGGCTGATGAAGATGAGACTGCCGGCTTTCTCATACTTCCCTGTGTCCCAACCGTGCTCAGCCGCGTTCTTTTTTATCTGGACTGCGGATTCTTCCAGGCTGACATAGATCGCGCATTTCCCGTTCTCTAGCCCCGATAGCAGAAATTGCAGCGCGAAAGTGGTTTTCCCTGAGCCCGTGTTCCCGCTGATCAGGATTGTGTGCCCCTGGGGGATTCCGCCGCCGCAGAGATCACCGAACCGGTTTATCCCCACGCTCAACCTGTTCTTATATTCTGTCGCTGCACTGACCCTGGTCACCGAGATCTTCGGATAGATATGGATGCCTGATGGGAGGATCTCAAAGATGACAGCCCCTGACCTGAAATCCATGCCACGCATCTTGATGATCTGCATGTTCCGTACCATCTGGTTCTCGCCGATGATACTGGTCAGCGAGATCACGCCGTCCGGAACAAGCTCTTCTATGCCATAGACTGAGTATCTGTCTCTTTCAGTGACTTTGCTCAGGCAAATTGTTGTGCATCCCAGTGTCCCAAGGAGCTTCTTCAGTTCAAACATGAACCTGGTTATTTTTTCCTTGTCATTTATCGCGCATAGGATTCCTGTGATTGAATCGATGACGACCCGTTTCGCGTTGGTCTCCTTGACCTGTTTTTCTATGTAACGCAGAAGTGACTGTGGATCGATCTTTTCATAATCAAGATTTTCCCCGATGTCTGACAGCCTTAATTTTCCTTGTTCTATCGCAGTCCTATCATAGAATCCTATTGATTCTATGTTCTTTACAGCCATGAAAAGCGGCTCTGTGATGGAGATATAGACCCCGTTCTCCCCTTGTCTCACTCCATTGAACAGCCACTGGAATCCGAAAAGGGTCTTTCCTGTCCCTGATGTTCCGGCCAGGAGTGTCAGTGTATATTTCGGAAGGCCGCCATTAAGCACTTCATCTAATCCAGGTATGCCTGTCTTTTGCGGGATCACTGCACTTGATGCTTGTTGAGAGTGGTCTGGCCCCCCCCCCGACTAGAACAGAAGACGCTGATCCTTTAGGCATGACCTCATTTTTTAGCATTGATGGCCTCGTCTGAACCGGATATACTTAGACTGACCGATATAAAATAGTTTCTATTCGCGGGTTCTTCATAAGCGAGTTCAGTAAGAAAAAAACCGCTTAACCTCTCGCCAAAGCGAGGATTAAGCGGCCTTATGCCGCCGAGGGGATTTGAGCCCCCGACCTCTACGTCTCCCAGTTAGATTAGTTGAGTTTTTGTCATCGGCGGTTTAAGGCCTCATCGCTCAAACATATGAGCCTCGCCAGAAGGTTTGAGCCTTCATGTAGCGCTCTAACCAGGCTGAGCTACGGCGGCGTGTTGTAGAAAGCGAGCCAGCAATCTTTTAAAAAGGTTCCTCTAAAGGAGAGGTTCGGCCCGTCTATTCGACAATTCCGTGAAGGGTTATTTATACGAGGCCTTCCCTCCATACTTCAATGATCTCCCTTGACGGTTCGTTCTGCGAAGGCGGCGGCCAGATAGTCAGGACTGCCTTGGCAGTCTCCTGCATCACAGGTAAATCCTTCGAAGTGAGCGATATCCGCAAAGGCCGCTGCGAGCCGGGTCTCAAAAACCAGCATCTGTATTGCGCCAAGGCATTGCAAGCGATGTGCGACGCCAAGGTAGAAGGTGACAAGTTAGGCTCCACATACCTCAAGTTCGAGCCGGGGAAGTGGAAGCCGAAGCCTATCGAGGTTGACCTTCAGACCGCTGGCTCGATCACGCTTTTCATGCAGGCGATGCTGCCGCCGTTCATGTTCGGCAAGAGGTCGAGCACAGTCACTGTCATCGGCGGCACTGACGTGCAATGGTCCATGCCTGTCGATTACTTCAAGCATGTTCTCATCCCGCAGCTGATCAAGTGGGCTGATGTCGAGATGACTGTCCTCAAGCGAGGTTATCATCCCAAAGGCCAGGGCCGTGTCGAGTTCAAGATCAAGCCAAGATACACCTTGTCGACAAGGCGCAAGGCCCCAGGCATCGACTTAGTCGAGCAGGGCAATATCGTCCTCATAAGGGGTGTCTCTCACGCTTCTAAGGATCTTGAGAAGGCGATGGTGGCTGACAGGCAGGCCAAGGCCGCGAAGTTCATCCTTGACAAGCTCGGTTCTCCGGTGGAGATCTTATCTGAGTACAGCGACACGGTCTCCACAGGTTCAGGCATCGCGGTCTGGGCTATTTTCGGCAAGGGTGGCTCGATAGACATAGCCAATCCTATCCGTATCGGCGCTGATTGCCTCGGTGAGAGGAACAAGAAGGCCGAGGATGTCGGCATAGAAGCTGCCGAGCGTCTCAAGAATGAGATAGGTTACCAGGCTCCAGTCGATGAGTATCTCGCCGATAATCTTGTTCCTTTCGTTGCGCTCTTTGGCGGCCGCTACAAGGTCTCGAAAGTCACGAATCATCTACTGACCAATATCTACGTCATCGAGAAGTTCTTCGGCGAGGGTGTAGTGAAGGTCGACAGGTATTCCAGGATTGTTGAGAGCGCGGGTGTGGACTTCGGTGCAGCAGAAGGCAAATCCGGTCAGCTCTGCCTCACATCAGTTGAAGAAGAAGGCGATGCAGCATGAGAGAGGTCGAGGTTTTAGTCAAGGTCGGTGGGGATATCAGGACAGGCTCGCCAATTTGATGTCCGTCTTCAATGACATCACGTCTAGCATTATCGCTCGTTTATCTACTATGGGCAAGCCTTCTGAGAGAGATTCTATCTGCACTGCGAGCCGGATCGCATCATGTACCCGTCCTCCGTGCAGCGCGTCCCGGGCCTGTTCAAGAAGGTGGTAGAGTTGGGGATTGTTGGTCTCTGCAGGCCTTGGCGCATCGAGCTGGTAGGGCTCTTTGGTCTCGTGTTCCATGTAGTTGTGGAGCGCCTCGTCTTGTGCATCTTTGAGTTTCATCGCTTCTTCTGCAATCTCCATCTCTTTCATTGATAGCGATCTTTGCTGGTACTCAAGCTCCTTCTGTCTTGACCTGATCTGCCCTTCTATGTCTTTTAGCATCTCGCGCTTCGCGAGCGGTTCGAGCCCGTATTTCATTAGTTTGGCTTCCGCGTCTTGTACGTTAGAGTGCAGGTCTGCCCATCTTTTCTCGAGTTTAGGCAGGTCTTTCTTGATGTCCTTGGCGCGCGCTAGCCTGTCGCGCAATTGCTCCAATTCAGATTTGTCCTTTGCGACAAGCGATCTCTGCTGTTTGATTTGTAGGTCGAACTCTTTTAGTTCTAGGTCTTTCTGTTTTAGCGCGTCCTCTCGTGCCATGAGCAGGCTTTCGCGCCTTGAGAGTTTGTCATGGGCTTTCTCCATTTCAGTGATGCGCGAGAGAAGGGTTTCTTCTTGCATGGCGAGATTTTTGCGGTCTGCTTCTAGCTTGTCTACCGTAGAAGCTAGATCATCCTCTTTCTCTTCTAGCATCGCAATGTCCGATTCTTGTAAGTTTTTTATGTGTGTGATGTGGCCCTTGAGCTCCTCCTTAGCTGAGTTTAGCTGTTCGATCCGTTCTTCGAATTCCTTGCTGATTGCGTCAAGCTGCAGTTTTGATAGCCTTACGTCCTCCTGCAGGTCTGCTTTCTTGATGGATAGCTCGCCTAGGGTCTTCTTGATTATGTCGGATTTCGATACCCACTCCATCCGCTCGGCAGATAGGGATTTCTCTCTGACCTCAACATCCTTGCGTTTCGCATCTATCTCGCTTGCTTGTTGCGTGATCTCTTTCTCAAGAACAGCCAGTTTGCTCTCTTTCTCGGCGAGCAGCTCTTTGAGCTTGCCTTGCCTTGCGCCTTCCTTGGAGATCTTATCGAACTCGTCTTGTTTCTCATCAATGGCAGCTTCTATCGCGGCTAATTGTGATTTCTCCTTCTCGAAGTAGGCCCGTGCGTTGGCGAGCTGCTGCTCTGATTTAGACAATGATTTGTCCCTCTCTGCCATCTCTCGATCTTTGGTTGTCAGGATCTTCTCTTTTTGGGAGAGAAGGTTCTCAAGCTCGTTTATTTTCGCCTGGCGGGCCTCAAGCTCTGATCGCCTCTTCTCTAGCTGGCTGACGATTTTCTGGCTGGATTGTGACGTTCTTGCCAGTTCGTCTGCTCTCTGCTGTTGGATCGTGATTTCTTGGGAGAGAGCCTCTTTGGCGGAAGCCAGTTTTTCGATCTCTGCTCGCGTTGTCGAAGACAGGGCGGTGTTTGTGTTAATGTCCTTTTGGAGCTCTTTTATTTTCGCGCACGATGCCCTAATCTCCAAGCGGCATCTGGCAAGCTCTTCTTCTATTGAAGAGAGCTCTGTCGATTTCGCATCAGCGATCGTTATGATTTTAGACCTGTCCTTGACTTGCTTCTCAAGGTCGGATAGTCTGGATGAGGCTGCCTTCACATCCTGTTCTAGGGATACTTTATCCTCGCTTAGCGCGGACACGGCTTTCTGGAGTGTATCTCTGGTCCTCTCGAAGTTGTTTATCGTCTTGGTCATGGACCGCTGGAGCTCAAAGTTTGCTTTTTCGCGCTTTGAAACGTCAGCCTCTCGCGCTTGGAGCTCCTGGCTTTTTGATGTGAGCGAATTGTTTAGCGCCTCAAGCTGCTGGCTCGTCTTGGATAGCTGTTTTGCTCTTTGTTCTACATCAGCTTCTTTCTCCTGTGCCGCCGATGCGGTCTGTTTGGCTACCTTCTCAATCGATGAAAGTGTCTTTTTTTTCGTGTCAATGTATTGTGTCAGCGCGATCTCGAGGTTCTTGAGCCTCTCGACCTCTTGCTGGTGTCTTGTGACCTCATGTTGGGTTCTGTGCAGATCAGCTGACGCAGCGCCTTGCGACTTCTGTTTCTCACGGATCTCGCGCTCTGCCGCCTCGATGTTTATCTCGCGGTCGCGCATCTTCTGTTCTAGCTGGTTGAGCTTTCTTTCTTTCTCTTCTAGGAGTTTCGATTTTATGAGGACGTCTTTAGGGATCTGTTGCAGTCCATCTTGTGCGCTGCCAAACAGTTTTGAGAACAATCCCTTGCTCGCGCCAGCCTCTTTCCCAGGGCCAGGCATTGATGGGACTGCCTGCTCGATTTTCACGGATTGCGTAGGTCTGCCTGCTTGTTTAGGCGGTGATTGCCTTCTGGCTGTCATTGGTTTAAAAGCCGGATTTCGCCTTTAAAAATATATCGCCGGGCGGGGTATGACAGATCAGATTAGCTTGGACCAGGGTATGAGCCTGCTAACGATTATATAGTGGGATTAGAACCCGATTTCTATGGGCATCTTCAAGGCGTACGACATCAGAGGGATCTACCCGTCTGAACTCGACGAGAATACTGCTTACAAGGTAGGAAGGGCAATGGTAGTATTCCTTAAGGCCAAGACCATCCTCGTCGCCCACGATTGCCGGCTTAGCGGCCCTTCTCTCACAAAGGAGGTCATAAGGGGCGTCACGGACCAGGGAGCAGATGTGATCGAAGTTGGCTTGACATCAAGTCCTATGTTCTATTTCTGTGTCGGGAAGACCGGGGTGGACGCAGGGATCATGGTCACCGCGTCGCATAATACTAAAGAGTACAACGGTTTCAAGCTGGCGAGGAAAGACGCCGTCGCTATAAGCGGGGATACGGGAATCAAGGATATCGAATCGATCGTCCTGGCCGGAAAGTTCCCCCACCCTGTATCCAAGGGTAAAGTCACGAGCAAGGATATGATCAGCCAGTACACGGATCATGTCCTCAAATTCGCCAAAGACATCAAGCGCCTCAAGATAGTGGCTGACGCGGGGAATGGCATGGGCGGGCTGGTGATGCCACCTATCTTTTCGAGGACTCCAATCGAAGTGGTCCCGGTATGGTTCGAGCTTGACGGGAATTTCCCAAACCGCGATCCTAACCCGTCCAAAGAAGAGAACATCAAGGTCTTGCTTGATCGCGTCAAGGCCGAGAAGGCTGACCTTGGCATCGCGTTTGATGGTGACGGCGACAGGGTCATATTTGTCGATGAGAAAGGGGAGTCTCTCCGAGGCGACCTTGCCACCGCGCTGATCGCCGATGAGATCGCGTCGCGTCAGAAGAGTGTCACGGTGCTCTATGACCTCCGTTCATCGAGGGCTGTCAAGGAGCATCTCGACAAAGCCGGGATCAAGTCTATGAAGATTCGCGTGGGGCATTCTTTTATCAAGGCCGCGATGCGCAAAGAAGACGCCAACTTCGCCGGTGAACTCTCTGGCCACTTCTATTTCAAAGATCATTATTATTGTGACAGCGATATGGTCGCGTCGATGCTGATGCTTAGCCTTCTATCCCGGACTGGGAAGAAGCTCAGCGAGCTTTCCAGGCCGTTGAGGAAGTATCCTTCCACAGGCGAGGTCAGCTTCACGGTAAAAGATGGACCCGGCGCTATGCAGGAGTTGATATCCCATTTCAATGATGCCCGTATCGACAAGATGGATGGAGTCACATGCGAGTATGATGACTGGTGGGTCAATGTGCGCCCGTCGAACACCGAGCCTCTCGTGCGCATGATAATCGAGGCCAAGGATCAGAAGACGTTGGATGCCAAACGCGCTGAGGTCGAGAAGATTATTCGACGATTCATGTGAGTGTTGTTTTCTCGAGTGAGCCTTTTTTCAAAGCCTCTGATTCTCAGGCTCGACCGATTTCAGTTCTCCTGTTTTTCAATCGCAGCACCGAAGTTTTCTATTTTCCACCCCACTACCTTTATATACTCCGGATGTATAATTCGTCCCATATCGGGGGTTCTAGAGTCTGATTTCTTGCGATGGTGTCATTTATTCCGACCTATTTATTGAGTGAGACAAATCTCACAATTGGTTAACCATTGTTAAAACGGGGAGGTACCAAAAATGTTGACGCCATGGAAGATGGATGACGACGACGATGGATTTGAAAGCGGCGACGATGACTGGTAGGCCAGCGTCTTTCCGGGATTGATGTGTTGATTTCCCTTGCTCTTTTTTCTGGTATTATGTGAAGATAGAAGATAAGGCTGTTCCGGTTTTAGTCCAGGTTTAGAGGGAATCGGACTCAATTCTTCAATATCCCGTATCCGATCAGCCTGAACCTGTTCCCTATCCTTCTTGATATAGTCATGCGAGCTCCAGCGTCGGCGCAGACAGGCAGTTTCAGCGCGCAGCTGACTTCTTTCTTGGACAGGTCGTTGACTATCCCTGCGGTGGCTCCGCTGTTGACGTTGAGCATGAGGACCTCGCCCATCTTTATGGGCTCGACGTTAAGATCTTCCTTTGTCCCGACTACTCTCTGCAATAAGTGAGGCTCAATCTTGAGGGTGTACCAGACTGGAGGCAACTTTCCGGGCAGTCCAACGACCGCTCCGGTCAGCTTGTCGCTCTTGACAATTGATGGGTCGAGCAGGGTGGCCACCGCGATGCTTCCTCCTGGCTTGATGGTGTCGACTTTCTGCCCGCCAGTCATTAGGCCGATAATCGTGGTCCGAAGGGGCTTGGCCACTTTGCGGTTTTTTTCTTCAACGATATAGCCGGGTAGTATCTCTATCTCCTGTCCGACGGTGATCTTTCCTTGCTTGAGCATCCCGCCGATTATCCCGCCGACTAGCTTCAACGGGTCGGATCCCGGCTTGTTTATGTCGAATGACCTGGCCACTAGCATGATGGGGTCTTTGTGCTCATCGCGGTCAGGGGTCTGTATGACCTCTTCGATGGTCTCGCATAGCGCGTCAATGTTGATGCTGTGCTGGCCCGAGATCGGGATGACTGGCGCGTTTTCGTATTGCGTCCCTTTGAGGAAATTCTTGATCTGATTATGGTTCTTGGTCGCGTCTGATTCGCTGACTAGGTCTATCTTATTCTGGACTACGATGACGTTCTTTACGCCGAGGATCTCAAGCGCCATGAGGTGCTCGCGGGTCTGTGGCTGAGGGCATTGCTCTGTGGCAGACACAAGCAGCAGCGCCCCGTCGATGATCGTCGCTCCTGCGAGCATCGTCGCCATGAGGGACTCGTGGCCTGGCGCGTCGATGAAGCTCACTTTGCGCAGCGCAAGCGTCTCTCCGCCGCAGTTCTTGCATTTCGGGTTTACGCCAAAGCCGTCTGTGCCTGTGCATTTTGGGCATTTGTAGATTGTAGCATCAGCGTACCCTAGCCTGATCGTGATTCCGCGCTTGATCTCTTCGCTGTGGGTGTCGGTCCACTTGCCTGACAGCGCCTTGACTAGCGTTGTCTTTCCGTGGTCGACGTGTCCGAAGAGTCCGATGTTGACAGAAGGCTGCACTGCGTGATCTGGCATCGCGGTCTTGGATTTGGGTTTCTCAGGATGGTGTTCTGCTGCCGCTGGCTTTGCGGCAGTCCCTTCCTTTGCTGTTTTTTTCGTCGCCATCGATAATCAACGCAACACTGGTTTGTTTATAAACGTTATGTGAGAGGCTCGTCTTTTTAAGACTGCACCGCCTGGGCAGCAATATGGCCATACCATCCAGATCCATCGATGAATCCGAGCTTGACCGCGCCTTCGCAGTCACCCGCGCAGCTCTCGACAAAGCTAAGATCAGCAAGCCCCTAAGCGATGAAGAATCCAAGCGCGCTGCAGTCATGCTTGATATGGCATCGCGCTACTTCAATGATGCTTCTTTCTTCAGGAGCAATGGCGATCTTCTCAATGCATTCGGAGCGGTATACTACGCTCACGGTTGGCTCGATGCAGGCGCTCGCATCGGATTGTTCGATGTCGGCTGTGATTCGAAGCTGTTCACGGTGGATTAGTCTTTTTTGAGAGGTTCCAAAACACTTCGAATTGTTTTCTTGCTGTGTCCGCGAGAGGGCCATTCTCTATGATCAATGCGTAGATTGGTGTCCCATATATGATATCGATGACAGTGCACCCATAGATGAAACGCACAGTATTGCCTATCAGCGACGGTTCAAGGAAGCGATACTTTGTTGTGGCGGCGTACTCAAGGGTCTTGGATCCTTTCTTTAGGATGACCCTTTCGGTTATTCGTCTCTTTTTGTAGGTCTCAAGCATTTTTTTTAGATACACGGGCTCTATCGCTTCCATCTTGCTCTCGTCTACGCCGATAATGAGGGTCTCTTCGCCAAAGACCTGTTCTGAGAGCAATCTCTTGAAGATGTTCCTTATGACGTTCCCTCCTTTTAGGACCTCTACGTGGACGTCTCCTTCAAATTCCGCCTGTGAGGATTTTATTTTTTCCATCTCCTTTTTCAGGAGTTCAAGTTTGTGCTCCTCCGACGAAATGATCTGCGCAGGCTCCATCGCCTGGAACTGCCTCTTTCCAGAGTTTGTGATCGTGGAGAGATATCCTTTTTCAAGCAGTCTTTCAAGAGCGTAGTACACATAAGGCCTGTTCAATCCGGTCCCTTTGGCGATCTGAGCAGGTCCAAGGGGTCCTTTCTTTATGAGAACGGAGAATATGGATATCTCATTTCTGGTCAGTCCGAACTCCTCAAGCACTTGTTTTTCCATTGAACTGGTACAGACCCGCTGCTTATAAGTATTGTTGTAATAATTATTACAACTATACTTTTTATTCTGCCATGGTCTGCGGTATAGATGATCGATTTTGACCTGTTGCAGTCCTCGCTTGAAGGCAGGCTATCGCGGCTCGAAGTCAATGATGAGCCAGGATTCTATTCATGCCTCTCAAGGAGTGGAGTCGATTTGCAGGCCTTTGAGAACAATTTCCCGTATATCCTGCAGGCCGCTAGAAACAATCCCCATAAATATGAAAAAGGAGGCAGTGTTGTTTACCTTGGCACTAAGACTGGAGAAGGCCCTGATGCCGCGCCCCACCAGCCGATTGTCATCCCAAATGCAATTGGGCGAGAGCATGAAGGGTTAGTCGAGGAGATCGCGCGCGCAGCAGGCAGGCAGGGAATTTCGACTATCCTCAAGAATGTAGATAGACAGAAAGTGGATAGGTGGGCTAGTCGTGGATTTAGAGAGACCTCTGTGCCCTGGAGCAGATATTCATTTCGAGATGATAACTCGTACCCACAGTATATCCTGGATGTTCATTCATTCATATTGCTTAAGCCTGATCCGAGGGCTCGCCAGACGTACCGGTCCATCCGTAAGATTAAGCGCGAGATGCCGATAAGTATCGAGCCTTATTCAAAGAGGTTCGTTGATGATGCATTGCGGCTGCTCGATGAGTATGCCTCTTTCTCGCAAGAGAAAGGCAAAGATTTCGCGTTTGAGATCGACCAGGCCCATAGGTTCATGTTCGAGGAGGAGGTCGAGTCGAAGATAAGGCTGGTCCATCTGCTAGATGGCTCGCTTGTCGGTATGACCTATTTTTCTCGGTCAGATGATACGATCTATTGGAATGGATGCCTCAACAAGAATATCTCTAATATCATGAGACTCCTTCTATGGCAGGGAGCCTCACACGTTATAGAACATCATGGAAGCCGCGCGCGTTGGTTGGCTCTCCAGGGCTCTGAATCGAAAGGCCAGGACAGGTGGAAGCGCAGCTTTGGTCCGGCGAGGAAGATAGAGAAGACGCATATGATATTCTCCAGATAAAGGATAGGTAGTCTTTTAATTCCAAGAATCATCTACAGGGGAATGGAAAGAGTCTCTACTAAGAAAGCCGTTGAGCTGAGCAGGTTCCTGGACAAGTTCTCCTACTTCGCCAACCCTTTCTATCTCGCCGCGAATTGCTGGTGGGAGAACCGCAATGGAGAGGACTTAGTGTTCGAGAAGGATGCAGGTTCTGGCGCAATGATCTTGATGATCATTCCTAAGAAAAGGGAGAATATGGTAGGGCAGAGGATCAGTGTCGCGTATGATTCAGATATCGAAGCCATCGAAAGAGCAGGACTCAAGGTGGCGGAGAAGAAGGAGATCGGGGTAGAATATATCTATCTCACTGACGAATTTGTCACGATGGCTGGCGGCAGATTCAAGACATTCCGCAAAGAGGTCCATAATTTCCAGAAGAAGTATCCGATCAAGGTGCTGGAGGATTATCCCAAACAGAAAATAGTCGAGTTTATGAGGGATTGGCATGCCAAGAAGGATATCTCAGGCAAGTCCGACCTCACAAAGGCGGTGTTCGACGCGGACTTCCAGAATTGTCTGGATTATCTGGAGATGCTGCCGATTATCTCCCACAAGAAGGTGTTCATCGAGCTGGATGGCCGGCTGGTCGGCTTCCAGGTCATGGTTCCAATGCGCGATGACCTCTGGATCGCCTTGATGCAGAAGACTGACATAAGTCTGAGAGGGCTGACAAAACTGCTGTATCATCTCCCTGCAGTGGAGATGGCAGGGGTCAAGTATTTCACTACTGGCGCCGAGGCCCAGGATCCTAAGCTCGCAGAGTTCAAGGAGAGCATCCATCCTGTCATGAAGCTTCCGATCTATTATATTCAGATCGATGACCTCTGAATTCATCGCAGGTATGGCGGCAGGCTTGAGAAATAGTCCAGATAAGCTTTTACTGCAGGATGTTCTCGCTTTCCGTAATTGCGTGCGATGTTCACTAAGAGGTCTAGATGGTCCGTGAGGTTAGCTATGCTGCAGAGTCGATCGTCGCCTTCGCGTTCGCTCTTTGGAGGTGGCATCGCCATCAATTCTGAGAGTTTCTTCGTTATTTTGGAGATCTGATTTATCTCCCGCATGGAGTCCGGCGATAGAGGATTCTTCTCAAATTCAGAAAGGCAGGTGGCGACGAGGTCTGAAGGGAGCTCCATGTTTTCCTGATTTGCTCGATTTGATGTTCTGGAAATATTCGGGTGTATTAATCTTTCGTGTGGTGCGCAGAGACTATCTGGTTTGTCCGTGATTTCGGCTTTAAATGGCGCTTTCTTCTGAC